>NZ_JBEYXJ010000029.1:0-79193 GCF_040645015.1 Streptomyces sp. NPDC046881
CGGGCGGACGGAGGGACTTTGCGGACACGACCTAGGGCGGCCCGGGAAATCCGGGGCGCGGCCGGGCGGCCGGGCCGTACCCTCCCGCGCATGAGCAAGTTCTTCGCCACGGTGTGCCTGCCGCCCACCCCGCCCCACCGGGTGCCGGACGCCATAGCCGTGGCGCTGGCGCCGTACGACATGAACGCCACGGACGACTGGAACCCGGTCGGCGAATGGGACGGGTGGATGCTCGGGGTGCACCGCGCGAGTCCGTACCTCGTCCGGCCCGCGCACGACGGCGACCCCCGCCTCCTGACGTCCGCCACCGTCCCCCGGGCCGGTCTCGCCCCGCTCGGCCCGCTGGAGTGCCACGGCGGTCCCCGCGGCCTGCTCGACTTCGACGCCATGCGGCAGCGGGCGGTGCGGGGGTACGACGAGCTGCGTGCCGCCTGGGAGGAACTGGTCGCGGCGCACCCGCCGGCCCGTCCGCTCGCCGAGTTCGTCGCCCGGCACGAGGCCGACCCGGACGGCTATCCGCTGGCCCGGGCCGAGAAGGAGCACCTGCTCCAGCCCCTGGTGCAGGAGGTGGCGCGGCGGGCGGTGGCCGGCGATCCGCACTTCGGTACGTCGTTCCTGACCACCGACCCGGTCGCCTGGTTCGCCCGGGACCACGCGGCGGCCCGCGAGCGGGCGCTGCGCACCGCCCTCGCGGGGTACGCCCTGGTCACGTTGGACGGCCGCTGGCGGGACGCCGGCAGCGAGGGCTACCGGGAGTGGGCCGACGAGCAGCTGGAACACCTCGACCCGGAGGCCGTCGTGGTCGACGTGCTCTGCCACTGCTGACGGCGGCGGCTCCCCGCCGCTACAGCCCCTGCGCGTAGGAGAAGAACCGCTGCGGGTCGTACTGCTGCTTCACCTTGCCCAGCCGGGCCGCCGCGTCCCCGTAGTACGCCTTCTTCCAGTCCTTCAGCGTCGGGTCGGTGTAGTTCTGGTAGGCGGCGCCCGAGGCGTACGGCTTCATCGCGTCGTGGGCGGAGGTCAGCCAGGACTGGGCCGTGCTGCCGGAGGACCCCGCGCCCCAGGAGGCGATGTACTGGGCCAGCATCCGCGAGCGGCGGTGGACGAAGGCCGTGGCGGTCGGCGAGACCCGGTTGACCGCGCCGCCGAGCGCCGTGAACGCGATGCTGCCCCCGCCGCCGCGCACCGAGGCGATCTGCTTCAGCACGGTCTGGATGCCGGCTGCGGACAGCGAGCGGTCGAAGAAGTCGGAGCGGGCCGCGTACGTCTCCCGGCCGAGCCTGCCCTGCGGGGAGCGGCCCGGGGTGGAGCCGGGCAGGTGGCACTGGGCGTCGGTGGCGAAGGAGGAGCAGCCGGCGTAGATCTCCATGGCCTGCTCGTAGCCCCGGCGGCGCAGGGAGACGGAGGCGGCGTCGGCGCCGGCCTGGTGGGCCAGGCGGTCCACGGCGTTCTGCAGTTCGCCGTAGGTGCCCAGGGAGAAGCAGGCCACGGAGATGGTCGGGGTGCGGCCCGGGGAGCACGCCAGGTGCAGGGAGGACCAGATCTCGTCGGGCTGGCTCGGGCCCCACTCCTGCCAGGCCTTCAGTACCTTGGCGGCCTTGGACCACGGCCAGGTCATGTAGGCGGTGACGGCTTGAGGCGCCGCGTGGGTCTTGAAGTGCAGCTCGGTGACGACGCCGAAGTTGCCGTTCCCGGCGCCGCGCAGCGCCCAGAACAGGTCGGAGTGGTGCGTGGCGTCGGCGGTGACCTGGGTGCCGTCCGCGGTGATCAGGGTGGCCTGGGTGAGGCTGTCGCAGGTCAGGCCGTAGGCGCGGGAGGCGACGCCGTGGCCGCCGCCGAGCACCAGGCCGGAGACGCCGACGGTGGGGCAGGAGCCCGCCGGTATGGTCACGCCCTTCGCGGCCAGCGCGCGGTAGACGTCGATCAGCTTGGCGCCGGCACCGACGACGGCCTGGCCGCCGGCGGCCCGGACCCGGTTCAGCTTGGACACGTCGACGATCAGCCGGTTGTCGCCGGAGGAGTAGCCGGCGTAGGAGTGGCCGCCGTTGCGGATCGACACCTTGAGGCGGTGGGCGTGGGCGTACGCGAGGGTCGTACGGATGTCGGCGGCGTGCGCCACGTAGGCCACCGCGGCCGGTTTCAGTCCGTCGAAGCGCGTGTTGTACAGCTGGTGGGCGGTCTTCCAGGACGCGTCGCCGGGCCGTACGAGGGTGCCGTCGAGGTCACGGGCGAGGGCCGCCCAGTTCGCGGCGGCGCTCGCGCCGGTGGTCCGCAGGGTCGTCAGCGAGGAGGCGCGCGGCGTACCGGGGGGCGCCGCCGCGGGGGCGGAGGAGCCGCCCGCACCGCACGCGGTCAGCGCGGTCGTCGCGAGGGCGGCCGCGCCACCCGAGATGAACGTACGCCGTTCCATGTCCGTCGCCTTTCCTCGGCTGTCGTGGAACGAGACGACTCATCGCGGCGCGGGGTTCCCCCGACCGGGTGAAGAGCGTCGAATGCGCGTGCGTGCAACCCGGTCGTCGGAACCTCCACGTGCCCTCCCCGTAAGCATTCCGTGACCTCACCGGGCTGACGGCAGGGGTTCACCCTCCGTTCACTTCCGGCCATCGGCGGCTTCACCTGTTCTGCCTAATTTCGGCCGTACCGGGTGCTGAGTGCGGCCATGAAGGCGCTCAGGGCACCTCTACGACCTCGCGCGCCGCCGACAGCGGCGGCTCCTGGAAGGAACTCCCGAAAGTGAAGCTTCAGCGCAAGAACCGGCTGCGCGCCCTCTCCCTCGGTGCTGTCGCCGTCTCCGGCGCCCTGGCCCTGACGGCGTGCGGCTCCGACGACAACGGCAACGGCTCGGGCAACCCGTCGACCTCGGCCAAGGCCGGCTCGGTCAAGTGCGACGACGCCAAGGGTCAGCTGCTCGCAGACGGCTCCTCCGCGCAGAAGAACGCGATCGACGCCTGGGTGAAGGCCTTCTCCCAGGCCTGCGGTGTGCAGATCAACTACAAGGGCGGCGGCTCCGGTGCCGGTGTCACCGCGTTCACGCAGGGCCAGGTCGCCTTCGCCGGCTCCGACTCGGCGCTGAAGCCCGAAGAGGTCACCGCCTCCAAGAGCGTCTGCAAGGGCGGTCAGGGCATCGACCTGCCGATGGTCGGCGGCCCGATCGCTCTCGGCTACAACGTCCCGGGCGTCGACAACCTGGTCCTGGACGCCCCGACCATCGCCAAGATCTTCGACAGCAAGATCACCAAGTGGAACGACCCGGCGATCGCCGCCCTCAACAAGGGCGTGAAGCTGCCGGACCTGAAGATCCAGGCGTTCCACCGCTCGGACGAGTCCGGCACCACGGACAACTTCACCAAGTACCTGATCGCCACCACCCCGGACAACTGGAAGTACTCCGGCGGCAAGGCCTGGCAGGCCAAGGGCGGCCAGTCCGCCCCGCAGTCCGCGGGTGTGGCCCAGCAGGTGAAGCAGACCTCCGGCGCCATCGGCTACTTCGAGCTGTCCTACGTCAAGGACGGCCTCAAGGCCGTGTCCATCAACACCGGTGCCAGCAAGCCGGTCGCCCCCAGCTCCGAGAGCGCCACCGCCGACATCGCCGCCGCGCAGGTCGTCGGCACCGGCAAGGACCTCTCGCTGAAGCTCGACTACAAGACCAAGGCCGAGGGTGCCTACCCGATCACCCTGGTCACCTACGAGATCGTCTGCGACAAGGGCAACAAGGCCGACACCCTGCCCGCCACCAAGGCCTTCCTGCGCTACATCGCGAGCGAGGACGGCCAGAAGATCCTCCCGAGCATCGGCTACGCGCCGGTGCCCGACGAGATCATCGCCAAGGTCCGCACCACCATCGAGGGCCTGAGCTGACCTGATCCGCAAGTGCGGTCCGGTACCCGACAGGGCCGGGCCGCACCGTCCGGTGCACCGCCGCCACGAGCCGGCGCCCCTTCGCGGGGCCCGGCTCCGCAGACCGGAGAACCCGATGGACATATCGACGACAACAGACGTACCTCCCCCCGCCCAGCCCACGGTCGCCGAGCAGAAGCGCGCGGCCCGTGGCGCCACCCGCCCCGGTGACCGCATCTTCCTCGGCCTGTCCCGAGGCTCCGGCATCCTGCTGCTGGCGATCATGGCCGCCATCGCGGTCTTCCTCACCTACCGCGCCGCCCTCGCGATCAGCAAGGACCACGCGAACTTCCTGACCTCGTTCGAGTGGAACACCAACGTCCTCGAACCGAAGTTCGGCATCGCGGTCCTGGTCTTCGGCACGATCGTCTCCTCGGTCATCGCCATGGCCATCGCGGTCCCGGTCGCGGTGGCCATCGCGCTGTTCATCACGCACTACGCCCCGCGCCGCATGTCCGCCCCGGTCGCCTACGTGATCGACCTGCTCGCCGCCGTACCGTCCATCGTGTACGGCCTGTGGGGCGCCCTCGTGCTCGTCCCGCACATGAACGGCCTGTACGGCTGGCTCGACGACTTCTTCGGCTGGACCGGCGTCTTCTCCTGGGACCAGGGCGCGCCGCGCTCGATGCTCACCGTCGGCATCCTGCTCGCGATCATGATCCTGCCGATCATCACCAACGTGAGCCGCGAGGTCTTCCGCCAGGTCCCGCGGATGCACGAGGAGGCCGCCCTGGCCCTCGGCGCCACCCGCTGGGAGGTCGTCCGCATGTCCGTGCTGCCCTTCGGCCGTTCCGGCGTGATCTCCGCCTCCATGCTCGGCCTCGGCCGCGCGCTCGGCGAGACGATGGCCGTCGCCACCGTGCTCTCGCCGTCCTTCGACATCCAGGCCAGCCTGCTCAACCCGGGCGGCGGCACCTTCGCCCAGAACATCGCCAGCAAGTTCAGCGAGGCGAACGAGTTCGGCCGGGACGCGCTGATCGCCTCCGGTCTCGTCCTGTTCGTCATCACCCTGCTGGTCAACGGCGCGGCCCGGCTGATCATCGCCCGCCGCGCGGAGTACTCGGGGGCCAACGCATGAGCACCGCAGCCGTCACCGACAAGCGGCCCAGCACGCTGCGCGCCGCCAGCCTGCCCCGGTGGACGCCGTGGGCCATCGCCGCCGGTTCGCTCGCCCTGGGCATCGGCATCAGCCTGGCCGCCGGCCTGGACAGCAAGATCCAGTGGGGTCTGATCGCCGCCGTCCTCTTCGTCCTCGGCACCTACGGCGTCGCCGCGCGCGTCGAGGGCCGCCGCCAGGCCAAGGACCGCGTCGCGACCAGCCTCGTCTGGGTCGCCTTCCTGCTCGCCGTGGTGCCGCTGGTCTCCCTGATCTGGGTGACCGTCGCGCGCGGTGTGAAGGTCCTCGACGGCTACTTCCTGACCCACTCGATGGGTGTCGTCGCCGACACCGAGCCCGGCGGCGGCATCTACCACGCCATCATCGGCAGCCTGGAGCAGGTCGGCCTCGCCACCCTCATCGGCGCCCCGATCGGTGTGCTCACCGCGATCTACCTGGTCGAGTACGGCCGCGGCCGGCTCGCCAAGGCCGTCACGTTCTTCGTCGACGTCATGACGGGTATCCCGTCGATCGTCGCGGGTCTGTTCATCCTCAGCCTGATGCTCATCTTCGAGATGCAGCCGTTCGGCTTCGCCGGTTCGCTGGCCCTGGCCATCCTGATGATGCCGGTCGTCGTCCGCTCCACCGAGGAGATGCTCAAGCTCGTCCCGAACGAGCTGCGCGAGGCGTCCCTGGCACTGGGTGTGCCGAAGTGGCGCACCATCCTCAAGGTGGTCCTGCCCACCTCCATCGGCGGTATCACCACCGGCATCATGCTGGCGGTCGCCCGGATCGCCGGCGAGACCGCGCCGGTGCTGCTGCTGGTGTTCGGCAACCCGTTCATCAACAACAACCCCTTCGAGGGCGCGCAGGCGTCGCTGCCGCTGTACATCTACCAGCAGTTCGCCAACAGTGCGGGCTCCGGTGCGGCGTACGACCGCGCGTGGGCGGCGTCGCTGACGCTGATCGCCTTCGTGATGATCCTCAACCTGGTGGCCCGCGGGATCGCCCGCTGGAAGGCCCCGCAGACCGGTCGCTGAGCGCGGCCAACCAGCGACCGAGCTTGAAACCCTGGAAGTGAAGCAGACATGGCCAAGCGCATCGACGTAAGCGGACTCACCGCCTACTACGGCTCCCACAAGGCGATCGAGGACATCTCGATGACCGTCGAACCGCGGTCGGTGACGGCGTTCATCGGCCCCTCCGGCTGCGGCAAGTCGACCTTCCTGCGCACCCTGAACCGCATGCACGAGGTCACGCCCGGTGGCCGCGTCGAGGGCAAGGTGATGCTGGACGACGAGGACCTGTACGGCACCGGGATCGACCCGGTGTCCGTCCGCCGCGAGGTCGGCATGGTCTTCCAGCGGCCGAACCCGTTCCCCACGATGTCGATCTTCGAGAACGTGGCGGCGGGACTGCGGCTGAACGGCAGCTACCGCAAGAGCGAGCTCGAGGACATCGTCGAGAAGTCGCTCAAGGGCGCGAACCTCTGGAACGAGGTGAAGGACCGCCTGAACAAGCCGGGCTCCGGTCTGTCCGGCGGTCAGCAGCAGCGGCTGTGCATCGCCCGGGCGATCGCCGTCGAGCCGAACGTGCTGCTGATGGACGAGCCCTGCTCCGCCCTCGACCCGATCTCCACCCTCGCCATCGAGGACCTGATCGGTGAGCTGAAGGAGCGGTTCACGATCGTCATCGTGACGCACAACATGCAGCAGGCGGCGCGCGTCTCGGACCGTACGGCGTTCTTCAACCTGGCGGCGGTCGGACAGCCCGGCCGGCTGATCGAGATCGACGACACCGAGCGGATCTTCTCCAACCCGTCCGTCCAGGCCACGGAGGACTACATCTCCGGCCGCTTCGGCTGATCCCACGATCCCCTCGCGGTGCTGCATGGCGGTGCCACCGCGAGGACGCAAAAGGGCCCGCCCCCGGCTCCCGGGGGCGGGCCCACTGCGTTCGCCCGGAGGGCGGCCGCACGGCGGTGGCTACAGGGCCACCAGTTTGACCAGGCCGAAGGCCAGGGCGGCCACCATGGCCGCGGCCGGCATGGTGATGAACCAGCCCAGGACGATGTTCTTGGCCACACCCCAGCGGACGGCGTTGACGCGCTTGGTGGCGCCGACGCCCATGATGGCCGAGGTGATCACGTGGGTCGTGGAGATGGGGGCCTTGAAGAGGAACGCCGTGGTGAACATGATCGACGCGCCCGTGGTCTCCGCGGCGAAGCCCTGCGGCGGGTCCAGCTCGATGATCTTGCGGCCCAGGGTGCGCATGATGCGCCAGCCGCCGGCGTAGGTGCCGAGGGACAGCATCACCGCACAGACGATCTTGACCCAGACCGGGATCGGGTCGCCGTAGGTCTCGTGGCCGGAGATCACCAGGGCCATGACGACGACACCCATCGTCTTCTGGGCGTCCTGGAGGCCGTGGCCCAGCGCCATGCCGGCCGCCGAGACGGTCTGCGCGATCCGGAAGCCGCGCTTGGCCTTGTGCGGGTTGGCCCGGCGGAAGAGCCACAGGATCGCCGTCATGACCAGGTAGCCGACGATCAGGCCCACCACCGGCGACACGAACATCGGGATGACGACCTTCTGGACGACCCCGTGCCAGATCACGGTCGTACCGCCGGCCAGCGCCGCGCCCACCATGCCGCCGAACAGCGCGTGCGAGGAGGAGGACGGCAGGCCGAAGTACCAGGTGACCAAGTTCCAGACGATCGCGCCGACCAGGGCCGCGAAGAGGATCCCCATGCCGGTCGAGCCCTGGGGGGTCTCGATGAGGCCCTCGCTGACGGTCTTGGCGACCCCGGAGCCCAGGAAGGCACCGGCCAGGTTCATCACGGCGGCCATGGCGAGCGCCGCCCGCGGGGTCAGCGCCCGCGTCGACACCGACGTCGCGATCGCGTTCGCCGAGTCGTGGAAACCGTTCGTGTACGTGAAGAAGAGCGCGACCGCGATGGTCACGATCAGGGCGAAGGTGTCCATCGACGCCTCAGGACTCCTTGACGGCGATGGTCTCCACCGTGTTCGCCACGTGCTCGAAAGCGTCCGCCGCCTCTTCCAGGACGTCCACGATCTGCTTGAGCTTCAGCACCTCGATCGCGTCGTACTTGCCGTTGAAGAGGTGCGCGAGCAGCTTGCGGTGGATCTGGTCGGCCTGGTTCTCCAGCCGGTTGACCTCGATCCAGTACTCGGTCAGGTTGTCCATGGTGCGGAGGTTCGGCATGGCCTCCGCCGTCAGCTCGGCCGCCCGGGCCAGGACCTCGATCTGCTGCTCGACGCCCTTGGGGAGCTCCTCGACGTTGTAGAGGACGACGAGGTCGACGGCCTCCTCCATGAAGTCCATGATGTCGTCCAGGGAGCCGGCGAGGGTGTAGATGTCCTCGCGGTCGAACGGCGTGATGAACGAGGAGTTCAGCTGGTGGAAGATCGCGTGCGTGGCGTCGTCACCTGCGTGTTCCGCGGCCCGCATACGCTCTGCGATCTCGGCCCGGGCGGAGGAGTCCGCCCCGAGCAGTTCCATCAGGAGTTTCGAGCCGGTGACGATGTTGTCCGCGGACGCGGCGAACATGTCGTAGAAGCTCGTCTCCCTGGGGGTCAGACGAAAGCGCACGTGGGGTCCTCGGGGTGCTTCGGTTTCGGTCAGGCTGATGCTAGGCGCATCATCCGGCCACGGCTATCGGGCCGCATCCCAGTGTCGCCCATCGGGCAGAGTGGTCGGCACGGGGGCGGACGAAGGGCCCTCTACCCCGGAAAGTTCGTTACGATATACCCAGGAGGGGTATCTATCCTGTTTTGTGTCCGGAGCTCGTCCCGAGACGGAGGCCCGCGATGACGACGACCGAGGCCGGCGCCACGCACGGTTACCACAAGCAGAAGGACGAGCACCTCAAGCGGCTGCGCCGGATCGAGGGGCAGATCCGCGGCCTGCAGCGGATGGTGGAGGAGGACACGTACTGCATCGACATACTCACGCAGGTCTCCGCGTCCACCAAGGCGCTGCAGTCCTTCGCGCTGCAACTGCTGGAGGAGCACCTGCGGCACTGCGTCGCGGACGCGGCCCTCAAGGGCGGTGACGAGATCGACGCGAAGGTGGAGGAGGCCACGAAGGCGATCGGCCGGCTGCTGCGGAGCTGAGCCGCACGGATCCCGAGCGGTCCGGATCCCGGTCGGCCCGGATCCCGGTCAGTCCGGATTTCGCTCCTCGGCCACGCGCAGCACCGCGTCGATGCTCTCCAGACTGAGCCGGTCCTCGGCGGCCGAGGCCGCGATGATCAGCTCCCCGCACAGCTCGATCTCGGCGAGGGCCACGTGGTCCTGAACCGCCGTGCCGCCGACCGGAGCCACCCGCCTCACCTCTTCTCTGCCGTCCCGCTCCCTAGGGTAGGCAGCGGTCTACACACCGCGCATGGCACGGACGGGCTACTTACGGGGTGGCGTCCCGGACTAGTGACTGGCCGGTTTCAGGCCCCGCCGCCGGCGTCCTCCTCGGCGATCCGCCCCGCGTAGATGTCCGCCGCGGGCGGCAGCCGCACGTCGGCGGGGACGCCGAAGTCGTACAGCAGCAGCGTGGAGGCGACCGCCACGGAGGTCTTCTCGCGGCCGTTGACGAAGCTGAAGCGCTGCCGCAGCTTGCGGATGCGGCCCTGCTCGTCCAGGTAGGCGTCGAACGGCACCTGGGCCGCGGCGAACCCTTTTGCCGCCGCCGCCAGGGCCGCCCTGTCACCGGCGGCCGCGTACCGGGACGCGCGGCGGAGGTCGGCGGTGCCCCGGTAGTGCCGTACCGCCGTGCCGGCGACCTCGGTCCGGCCGACGAAGGTGGCCTCCCGCGTCCCGCGCAGCACCTCGGCCGCCGCGTACGGGTCGGTCGCGCCGCCGGTGACCAGATTGCCGTCGGACAGCGTCGCCGTGTCCACCCGCACCCATTTGTCGGCGGGCACGCCCGCGCCCCGGTTCTTCATGAACAGGGCCCCCGGGGTGAGCAGTTCCGTGATGGGCCGGTGCTCGGCGGCGCCCGTGGGGTCCTCGGGGAGCATCACGGTGAGCCGGCCGAGGCGGCGCCGGTAGTCGTAGACGCCCTTGCCGCGGATGGTGACCCGGGTGCCGCCGGTGGCCATCTCCATCGAGGTGGTGGCCTTGGAACTGCCCGCCTCGCGCAGCGCGTCGGCGGCCCGGTGCAGGGCGCCGACGGGGTCGCCCGCGCCCTTGACGTCCTCGGCCGCGGCCCCGCTGCCGGAACAGCCCGTGGCGGCCGCGCCGAGGCCGAGGAGGATGCCCACCGCGACGGCCGTCCCGCCCGTGCACCTGTGCTGCCGCCGATCCATCGCCTGCCTACCCCCAGCCGGTGTGCTCCGTCACGGCCCCCCTGTCGTCCGGTTAACGACGGGTAGGGGGTGCCGTCACGCGCCGCCGGGGCCCGCGGATCCGGGCGAATCCATTCCGCGCAGGCTGGGTACCGTGGTCGGCGTGGCAGTCACCGCGGTACCGCAGGACGGGCCGGAACGTGCCCGGCCGGGGCAGGAACACCTCACGACCACGAACGAACAGGGCCGTTTCTGTGTGGCCCGGTGCAGTTGCGGCTGGCGCGGCCCCGCCCGCCGGGCCCGCAGCCAGGCCCGCGCGGACGCGGAGGGGCACCGGGAGGGCCCGTAGCCGTCCCGGTGACCCGGCGGGCCCGCTACCGGTGCTCCAGGGCCCGCAGAAGGGCGTCCACCAGGTCGCCGTCGCGGGGCTGGGTGAGCCGGGACCGGGCCGCGGCCGGGGAGAGCCACAGGATGCGGTCCACCTCGGAGTTCGGCGTGAAGTGGCCGGAAACCGCCTCCGCCGCCCAGTACCGCACCCGCTTCGGGCGGCCGCCCGTCGAGTAGTGCACGTCGGGCAGCTCGGCGCCGGGCTCGGCCGTGTACCCGGTCTCCTCCGCGACCTCGCGCAGGGCACCGGCGAGCGGGTCCTCACCCCGGCCGAGCTTGCCCTTGGGGTGGGACCAGTCGTCGTACTTGGGCCGGTGGACCAGGCAGATCTCCAGGTCGCCGGAGACCGGCGAGCGGCGCCACAGCACACAGCCGGCCGCTTGGACCACGGTGTCGTCCACACCGCCTCCTCGTGGGTTCAGGGCGCGTTGACGGTCTGCTTCTGCCACGCCTGCTGGAACGCGAACCGGGCCGCCTCCACCTCGTGCCGCTGGTCGGCGTGGAGCACCCCGAGCGCGTAGGCCGTCGCCGGGGTGATCCGGGGGGTGCGGGCCGCCTGGGCCGCCGCCGCGGCCGCCTCCGAGGCGTCCCGGTGCCGGTTCAGCGCCTGGCCCGCCGTCAGCAGCCGTACGTCCGTGGGGGAGTGGGCGCCGAGCAGCACCTCGCGGGCGTACCGGTGCAGGCGCAGCAGCAGCCGGACCTGGTGCCAGGGGCCGTCCTGGGGGTGCGGGGACGGGTCCGGGGACAGGCCGTGGACCAGGGCCTCGGCGTTGTAGGGGTGGCCGGCGGTGACCAGCGGGAGCGCGGCGACGGCGTCCGTGAGGCGCTCCTCGGCCGCGGCGGCCAGGGGGTGCAGGTCGGCGGTGGGGGCGGCGGGGGTGAGCGGGACCTCGCTGGCGAGTACGGCGACCTTGTCGGCCACGGCGTGGAAGCGGGAGGAGCCGAGGGCCTGGAGCGCCGTGGAGTGGGCCCTCGTCCGGGCCAGGGTGAGCTGGCGTTCCAGCAGGGCGCCCGCCTTCGCCGCGCCCACGGTCAGGTTGCCGCGCTCCGTCGTGGTCGCCGTCGCGCCGGCCGGGCCGCCGGCGGGGCCCGCCGCCTTCCTCGGCACGGGCGCCGTCCCGGCGGCGCGGCGGCCCGCGGCCACGGCGGCCTGCTCCGGGAAGGCGGCCGCACCCGACAGCCGGTGCAGCGCCAGCAACAGCCGTTCCAGGCGCGCCTCGTAGGCGTGCTCCAGGCCCAGGGTGCCCGACAGCCACGCCAGTTCCGGGCGGATCTCCTCGGACCAGTCGGGGTCGAGCAGCGGGCGGAAGGTGTGCAGGCTGCCGCTGATGCGGCGGGCCGAGCGGCGCAGCGCGCGGGCCGCGTCGACGGACCCCTCCGCGCCGCCCTCCCGGTGCAGGCGCAGGGCGCGGAGGAACTCCGTGGCCCGGGCGCGCAGGTAGTCCGCGAGGGAGTCGCCGGTCACCGCCTCGGCCGTGGGGTCCGTCGGGTCAAGGTGTTGCTGTGCCACGCCGGCGCCTCCGGGCGTCTATGAGCATCTCCTGGACGTTGCGCAGGGGCTGGCCGTCCGTGTCGGTCGCGTGCCGTGTCCACTCGCCGTCCGGGCCGAGGTGCCAGGAGGCGGTGCTGTCGGACATGCCGGTGTCCAGCAGCCGGTTGAGGGCTGCGCGGTGGCCGGGGTCGACGACCCGGACCAGGGCCTCTATCCGGCGGTCGAGGTTGCGGTGCATCATGTCGGCGCTGCCGATCCACACCTCGGGTTCGCCGCCGTTGCCGAAGGCGAAGACCCGGGAGTGCTCCAGGAAGCGGCCGAGGATGGAGCGGACCCGGATGTTCTCCGACAGGCCCGTGACGCCCGGGCGGACGGCGCAGATGCCCCGCACCCAGATGTCGACCGGCACGCCCGCCTGGGAGGCCCGGTAGAGCGCGTCGATGACCGCCTCGTCGACCATCGAGTTGACCTTGATGCGGACGAAGGCCGGACGGCCCGCACGGTGGTGCTGAACCTCCTTGTCGATCCGCGCGACCAGGCCGTCGCGCAGGGACTTGGGGGCCACCAGCAGGCGCCGGTAGGTCTCGCGGCGCGAGTAGCCGGAGAGCCGGTTGAACAGGTCGGAGAGGTCCGCGCCGACCTGCGGGTCGGCGGTGAGCAGGCCGAGGTCCTCGTACAGGCGGGCCGTCTTCGGGTGGTAGTTGCCGGTGCCGACGTGGCTGTAGCGGCGCAGGGTGTCGCCCTCCTGGCGGACCACCAGGGACAGCTTGCAGTGCGTCTTCAGGCCGACCAGGCCGTAGACGACATGGCAGCCGGCCTCCTCCAGCTTGCGGGCCCACTTGATGTTGGCGTGCTCGTCGAAGCGGGCCTTGATCTCGACCAGCACGAGGACCTGCTTGCCGGACTCGGCGGCGTCGATGAGCGCGTCGACTATGGGGGAGTCGCCGGAGGTGCGGTACAGGGTCTGCTTGATGGCGAGGACGTCGGGGTCGGCCGCCGCCTGCTCCAGGAAGGCCTGCACGGAGGTGGAGAAGCTGTCGTACGGGTGGTGCAGGAGCACGTCCCGGGCGCGCAGGGCCGCGAAGATGTCGGGCGGGGAGGCCGACTCGACCTCGGCGAGGTCGCGGTGGGTGCCGGCGACGAACTTCGGGTACTTCAGCTCCGGCCGGTCGAGGCCGTGGATGCGGAAGAGGCCGGTGAGGTCGAGCGGGCCGGGCAGCGGGTAGACCTCGGCCTCGGAGATCTTCAGCTCGCGGACCAGCAGGTCCAGCACCTCGCGGTCGATGGACTCCTCGACCTCCAGGCGCACGGGCGGCCCGAAGCGGCGCCGCATGAGCTCCTTCTCCAGGGCCTGCAGGAGGTTCTCGGCGTCGTCCTCCTCGACCTCCAGGTCCTCGTTGCGGGTGATCCGGAAGGCGTGGTGCTCCAGGATCTCCATGCCCGGGAACAGCTCTTCCAGGTGGTTGGGGGCCGCGATGACGTCCTCGATGGGGACGTAGCGGCCCGGGGAGGCCTCCAGGAAGCGGGTCAGCAGCGGCGGCACCTTCACGCGCGCGAAGTGCTTGTGGCCGCTGACCGGGTTGCGCACGACGACGGCCAGGTTCAGGGACAGGCCGGAGATGTACGGGAAGGGGTGCGCGGGGTCGACGGCCAGCGGGGTGAGGACCGGGAAGATCTGGTGCCGGAACAGTGTGAAGAGGCGGGCCTGCTCCTTCTCGGTCAGCTCCGACCAGCGGACCAGGTGGATGCCCTCGTCGGCGAGTGCGGGGGCGACGTCCTCGTGGTAGCAGGCGGCGTGCCGGGCCATCAGCTCGCGGGAGCGGGCCCAGATCATCTCCAGCACCTCGCGCGGCTGGAGGCCGGAGGCGGAGCGGGTGGCGACGCCGGTGGCGATGCGGCGCTTCAGGCCGGCCACCCGGACCATGAAGAACTCGTCCAGGTTGCTGGCGAAGATCGCGAGGAAGTTCGCGCGTTCCAGCAGCGGGGTGTTCGGGTCCTCGGCCAGCTCCAGGACGCGCTCGTTGAAGGCGAGCCAGCTGCGCTCCCGGTCGAGGAAGCGGCCCTGGGGCAAGGGGGCGCCCTCGCCGTGCGCCTCCTCGTAGACGTCGAGGTCGGCATCGAGGTCGGGTTCGAGATCGGAGACCGCGGCCGACACGGCGTGCTGGCGGTGCGCGGCGATGGAGCCCACGGAGGGCTGGGCGTGCTGGACCTCGGCTGCCTGGGTGTCTTGCTGACTCATAAACCCATTCTTCCGCGCGACGGGCGACACAGGCGCGTCGGAACGTGCGGGCGGGAGCGTGGCGGCCCCGATCCGCACGGGCCCCTCGGGGGGCGGCGAAGGCTCTGGCACGGCGGGCTGCATTGGCCGAGCGTCGCAAGCCCGTCTGAATCGATGGTTACGGCGACATGACGTGCGGGATATGCCGGGGCGGCCCACGGGCGTCCGCCGTGCCGCCGCCGTTCGTCCCTCCCCCCGTGGAGGGGCGAACGGCGGCAGGGGTCAGGCCGTGCGGCGGCGCACCAGCGCGAAGGCGGCGGCGGTGGCGAGCGCGGCGGCGGCCAGCATGATGCCGGTCTCCATCAGGTGCAGCGGCCAGAAATGGGACGGCGGGTGGTAGGTGGCGTAGTGGCCGCCGCCGGCGGTCCTGCCCCGCTCCACCTCCCAGGCGCTGTTGTCCAGCTCGAACGCGTGCGGCTCGGTCCGGGTGAGCGTCGGCCACAGGTACGGGCGGACGTGGGCCAGGACGAGGTGGAGCAGCCCCGTCGCACCCAGGGACACCGCCAGCGCGGGCAGCGCGCGGCGCAGCCAGAGCGCGGTGAGCGCGCCGACCGCCAGGGCGCACAGGGCGTACGCCGGTGTGGCGGGGCCGCGGGCCAGGAAGATGCCGCCGAAGGACCAGTCGTCACCGGGACGCAGGTCGCGGTGGGGCGCCCAGCCCCAGCGGAAGGCGGCCACCAGGACGCCGTCGCCGGCCGTGAGCGCCAGCGCGGGCACGGCGAGCTTGGCGGCCAGCCAGCGGGTGGGCGTCACCCCTTGCGTCCAGGCCAGCCGGGCCGTGCCGGTCTCCAGCTCGCGGCCGATCAGCGCGCCGCCGGCGTAGGCGGCGACGGCGAGGAAGCCGTAGCCGATCAGCGAGGCGACGTAGCCGAGGCGTTCGCCGTAGACCCAGCCGAGGTAGGGGATGTTGCACAGGTTGGTCACGGGGTCGCAGGTCGCCTCCAGGTGCCGGATGTGCGGGGCGCTGACCCCGCCCAGCCAGCCCAGCCAGCCGAGCACGGCCGTGACGAACAGTGCCCAGCAGGCCAGGGCGGTGCGGTGCAGGCGCAGCACCGTGCGGTGCAGGGCCGGTGCGGGGGCGCTCATGCGGCACCCCCCGCGCGGCCGGTGCCGCCGGTCGTGGTCCGGCGGTGCAGCAGCCGGAGCGCGGCCAGGGCCAGCAGGACCGCGAGGGCGAGGAGCACGCCGGTCGAGGCCAGCTGGAGGGGCCAGCGGTGGGAGTAGGGGTGGTAGTCGATGTAGAAGCCGACCGTGCCCCGCTGGTCGTTGAGCGCCTGGCACTGCGGGCTGAGGTCGACGGTGCAGGTGGAGACGGGCCGGTGGGCGCCGCCCGCCGTGACGATGCCCTCCGTGACCTTGATGCCCGAGTACGAGGGGAAGCCCCGGCGCCCGCTGACGCTGGTGGCGACCGGCCACAGGTGCGGCAGGCTCATGTGGACGGCGATCCACAGCACGGCCGTGGAGAGCGCGGAGACGCACAGCGCGACCAGCGAGCGGCCGGTGAGCAGCCCGACGAGGGCGCCGATGAGCAGGGCGGCCAGCGCGAGCCCGGCGATCAGCGGTCCGCCCGCGTAGAAGGTGGGCACGTCCTCCCAGGGCTTGGCGGTGTCGATCCGGCCGTGCCCCGCCGCCCAGGCCCACTGGTGCAGCATCCCCAGCAGGCCGGTGCCGGCGGTGACCAGGAGGGCCGGGACGGTGAGCCGGGCGGCGAGCCAGCGCAGCGGGGTGACGCCCTGGGTCCAGCCGAGCCGTGCCGTGCCCGTCTCCATCTCGCGGCCGGTCAGGGCGGCGCCCGCCCAGGCGGCGGTCAGGAACGGGATCAGCAGGAGGGCGATGGTCGTGTACTGGTACACGTCCTTGTAGCGCAGGATCGCGTCCTGGTCGTACCGGCACGGGCGGCCGCGCGCGCAGGTGGCGTCGTAGTCCTGCCAGGCAGCGGCGGCGGCGTCGGTGAGCGGGCCCCACAGCCACAGCAGCGCGCCGGCCAGGCCGGCGATGAGGACGGCCCAGGCGCACAGGGCGGGGCGGTGCAGGCGCAGCAGCCACCGGACCTGGCGCGGGGCGGGGGTCACCGCGGCGGAGGCGCTCAGGGCGGCGGTCACGCGGCGTGCTCCTCGTCCTCGGCGGTCCCGGCGTCCTCCGCGTTCCCGGCCGGGGTGAGCGCGGGCGCCCCGGGGTTGCGCAGGTGGGCGAGGACCAGTTCCTCCAGGGAGGGCGCGGCGGTGCGCCACTCGTCGGACAGCGGTCCGGCCGGGCGGATCAGCGCGGTGAGCTGGCGGCCGGTGACCCGGGACTCGACCACGGTGTGCGCGTCCAGCCGGGCCGGTTCGCCGGCGCCGGTGACCCGCAGGTGGGCGGCGAGCAGGTCGTCGATCTCACCGGCCAGCCGGATCCGGCCGCCGCCGACGAGCAGCAGGTGGTCGCAGGAGTCCTCCAGCTCGGCGACGACGTGCGAGGACATCACGATGGTGGTGCCGTGCTGGGCGGCCTGCGCCATCAGCGTGCCCATCAGCTCGTGCCGGGCCAGCGGGTCCAGGTCGGCCATCGGCTCGTCCAGGAGCAGCAGTTCGGGCCGCTTGCCGAGGGCGAGGGCGAGCGCGACCCGGGTGCGCTGGCCGCCGGAGAGGGAGCGGACGCGGGCCTTGGGATCGAGGTCGCCGGCCGCGACGATCCGCTCGGCGCCGGCCGCGTCCCAGTGCCCGGGGTTCAGGTCGGCGCCCATGCGCAGCGTCTCGGCGATGGTGAGCTGCGGGTACAGGGGCTTGTCCTGGGCGACGTAGCCGACCCGGGGGCGGGCGGCGGCCGGGGTGGTGCCGAGGACGGTCACGCTGCCCTCGGTGGGGGTGGTGAGCCCGGCGGCCAGGGCCAGCAGGGTGGACTTGCCGGCGCCGTTGGGTCCGACGACCGCGCACACGCGCCCGGTGGGCAGCCGGAACGAGCAGTCGCGCAGGGCCCAGCCGCCACGGAAGCCGAACCGTTTCCCCAGAGCCTCGGCCCTCAACGCCGTGTCGCTGCTCATGTCGGGTCTCCCTGGAAGTGCTTGTCGAGTACGGCAGTGAAGAGTGCGGCCACGTCCTCGCGCTCCAGGCCGGCGGCGCGGGCGCGGCCCGCCCAGGCCTCCAGCTCCGTGCGCAGCGGGGAGTCGGCGGGGGCGGTGCCCAGGGACCGCCGGACGAAGGTGCCGAGGCCGCGGCGGGCCTCCACCAGGCCCTCGCGCTCCAGTTCGCGGTACGCCTTCAGGACGGTGTTGGGGTTGATGGCGGTGGCCTCCACGACCTCGCGTGCGGTGGGCAGCCGGTCACCCGGCCGCAGCAGCCCCATGCGCAGGGCCTGCTTCGTCTGCTGGACGATCTGCACATAGGTGGCCACGCCGCTGTGCCGGTCGATGCGGTACTCGACCATCGGGACCACCCTTTCACTAATTGAGTAGTGAAAGGGTGGTGCAAAAGAGGGGCGGCCGTCAAGGCGGCCGCCCCTCGCGTCCCCGCGCACGGGGGAGATGTCAGGTTTCGGTGCGGTACATCAGGTCCGTCTCGTGGACCGTGAAGCCCAGGCGCTCGTAGACCGACACCGCCGCCTTGTTGTCGGCGTCGACGTAGAGCATCGCGGTCGGCAGCTGCTGGGCGGCCAGGTGGCGCAGGCCGATGGTGGTCAGGGCCTTGCCGAGGCCGCCGCCCTGCTCGCCGGGCCGCACCCCGAGGACGTACACCTCGCCGAGCCCCTCCTCGGCGTGCACCTTGGTCCAGTGGAAGCCGATCAGCTCCCCGCGCCGCTCGGCGAGGAAGAAGCCGGCCGCGTCGAACCACGGCTGGGCCTTGCGGTCGTCCAGGTCGCGCTGGACCAGCGAGCCCTGCTCGGGGTGGTGGGCGAAGGCGGCGGCGTTCACCGCGAGCCAGGCCGCGTCGTCCTTGCCGGGCACGAAGGTCCGCACCGTCACGCCCTCCGGCAGCACCGGCTCGGGCAGCTCCAGGCCGGCCAACGGGCGCCGCATCTGGCGCAGTTCGCGGAACAGGGTCAGACCGAGCACCTGGGCGAGGTGCCGGGCGGCCGGGTGCCCGCCGTGCGCCCACACCCGCAGCCGCTTGCCGGAGGCGGCGAGCAGGGCCGCGCCGAGCGCCCGCCCGTGCCCGTGCCCGCGGTGCCCGGGGTGCACGACCAGCTCGGCGGCCGGTGCCTCCACCGGGTCGGTGTCCTCCAGCTGGGCGTAACCGACGAGTTCGCCGTCGACGGACAGCAGCAGGTGCGAGACGCCCTCGCGGGCCTCGCCGCGCAGCTGCAGCCGGCCCTGCTCGGACACCGGCTGCTGCCCGTCGACCCGGGCGGCCTCGCCGATCAGGCTCAGGACGGCCTCGGCCCGGTCCGGGGTGAGCGCCGAAGTGGTCTCGATGGAGCGGGCGGGAAAGCCCCGTACGGTGTCGTCGCTGCTCATGCGTACGAGAGTACGGGGCGGCCGGGGCGAAGTCCCGGCACACCGGCCGCGAGGAACCGGCAAAGGAGGACCAGAGGAAGGGACAAAGGGAAACCAGGATGTAACCATGAACCCCCTGTCGTGCTACGCGCGTTGACCCTAGGCTGCGCCGAGCCACCACAGCCGACCCACAGGGGGGTCCCATGCCAGCCGCGCCCCGGCGCACCAGACGTCGTACGTACGCGCTCCTCGCGAGCGCGGCCGGTCTCGCCACGGCGGCCGCGCTGACCGCCGCCCTCCCGGCGGACGCGCACGAGAGCCACCACCGGCCGGGCCGGTACCAGGACGTCCAGCTGCTCTCCTTCAACGACCTGCACGGCAACCTGGAGCCCCCGTCCGGCTCCTCCGGCCGGGTCACCGAACTCCAGCCGGACGGCTCGACGAAGACGATCGACGCGGGCGGTGTCGAGTACCTCGCGACCCACCTGCGCCAGGCCCGCCGGGGCCACCCGTACTCGGTCACCGCGGCCGGCGGCGACCTGGTCGGCGCCTCCCCGCTGCTGTCGGGCCTGTTCCACGACGAGCCCACCGTCGAGGCGCTGAACAAGCTGGACCTGGACGTCACCTCGGTCGGCAACCACGAGTTCGACGAGGGTGCCAAGGAGCTGGCCCGCCTGCAGAACGGCGGCTGCCACCCGAAGGACGGCTGCTCCACGGACCAGGAGTTCCAGGGCGCCGACTTCCCGTACCTGGCCGCGAACGTCCTGGACGACAAGACCGGCAAGCCGATTCTGAAGCCGTACTGGATCTGGCAGAAGAAGGACGTCAGGATCGGCTTCATCGGGGTCACGCTGGAGGGCACCCCGGGGATCGTCTCCGCCGACGGGGTCAAGGGCCTGAGCTTCAAGGACGAGACCGAGACCATCAACAAGTACGCCAAGGTGCTCCAGCGCCAGGGCGTGCAGTCGATCGTGGCCCTGATCCACGAGGGCGGCTACCCGGCCTCCGGCTCCTACAACTACGACCGCGACTCCCCGGGCGCCGGCAGCGGCATCTCCGGCCCGATCGTGGACATCGCCAAGAACGTGACCCCGGCGGTGGACGCCCTGGTCACCGGCCACACCCACCAGGCGTACGTCTGTACGATTCCCGACCCCTCGGGCCGCCCCCGCATGGTCACCTCGGCCTCCTCCTTCGGCCGCCTCTACACCGACACCACGCTGACGTACGACCGCCGCACCGGCGACATCGCGCGTACGGCGGTGAAGTCCGCGAACCACGTGGTCACCCGGGACGTCCCCAAGGCACCGGACATGACCGACCTGATCTCCCGCTGGAACACCCTGGCCGCCCCGATCGGCAACCGCCCCATCGGCTGGATCTCCGCCGACATCGGCAACACCGGCACCGAGTCCCCGATGGGCGACCTGATCGCCGACGCGCAGCTCGCCCACGGCCGTGAACTGGACCCGAAGACCAGCCTGGCCCTGATGAACCCCGGCGGAGTCCGCGCGGGCCTCACCTACGCGGCCAAGGGAGCCGAGGGCGACGGCGTGGTCACCTACGCCGAGGGCTTCACGGTGCAGCCGTTCTCCAACACCGTGAACCTCCAGGACTTCACCGGCGCCCAGCTGATCCAGGTGCTCAAGGAGCAGGTCAGCGGCGTCAACGCGGCGGCCCCGAAGATCCTCCAGCCGTCCGCCGGGCTCACCTACACCCTGGACCTCACCAAGTCCGGCGCGGACCGCGTGGTCACCGACTCCATCCGCCTGAACGGCGCCCCGATCGACCCCGCGGCCACCTACCGCGTCGCCACCAACAGCTTCCTCGCGGGCGGCGGCGACGGCTTCCCGACGCTGGGCCAGGGCACGAACGACCTGGTCGGCGGGGACGACCTGAGCGCGCTGGAGAAGTACCTGACGGCGCACTCGTCGGCCGCCTCGCCGATCGCACCGCCGAAGACCGACCGGATCACGGTCGTGCAGTAACCCGGGCGGGGGTGCGGGTACGACACGCTCGTACCCGCACCCTCCCGTCCCGGGGAACCGGCCCTCCGCGCCGGTGTTCTTGTACTCGGCGAAGCGGTCGTCCCTCCAGGAGAACCCGCTCATGTCGGTCCAGGTAGAAGCTGCGGTCGGAGACGCTGCCGGTCACGGACGAGTGGGCGATCAGGATGCCCTTGCGGCCGGCCGCGGTACTGGTCGACCGTCCCGGCGGGTCCCGCGCGCCGGCCGGACGCGCGGGATCGGCCGTTCGTCCGGGCGGGGTCCGCGCGCCGCCCGGCGGTCGACCGATCGCACCGATTCCGCCGCCGGCTCGGGCGTTTGCCCGGGCTCAGTCGGCCGGTGTCTTCGTCGGTTCCGGTGGTTCTGGTGGTTCCGGTGTTTCGGGGGGCGGGGTCGGTGCGCCTGGTAGTCGTACCGTTGCCACCGTGCCGCCGCCCTCCGCGCGGGTCAGCGCCACCGTGCCGCCCGCCTGCCGGACCGTACGGGCCACGATGGACAGGCCGAGGCCGGAGCCCGGCAGGGCGCGGGCGCTGGGGGAGCGCCAGAAGCGGTCGAAGACGTGCGGGAGTTCGTCCTCGGCGATGCCGGGACCGTGGTCGCGGACCGTCAGCACGCCGCCGCTCAGCCGCACCTCGACCGTGCCGCCCTCGGGGCTGAACTTCACCGCGTTGTCCAGGACGTTGACGACCGCCCGTTCCAGCGCGGAGGGCTCCGCGCGGACGAACCAGGGCTCCAGGTCCGCCGTGATCGACAGCTCCGGGCCGCGCAGCCGGGCCCGGCGCAGGGCCGCCTCGACGGTGTCCTGCAGGGAGACCACCTGGACCCGCTCACCGCGCTGCCCCTCCGAGCGGGACAGTTCCTGGAGGTCGCCGATCAGCGCGGCCAGCTCGGTCATCTGCGCCTTCACCGAGGCGAGCAGCGCCTTGCGGTCCTCCGGCGGGAGCGGCCGGCCGGTCTCCTCGCTGCGGGTGAGGAGCTCGATGTTCGTCCGCAACGAGGTCAGGGGCGTACGGAGTTCATGGCCGGCGTCCGCGATCAGCTGCTGCTGGAGGTCACGGGAGCTGGCCAGCGAGGCGGTCATCGAGTTGAACGACCGGGACAGCCGGGCCACCTCGTCCTCGCTGACCTCCTCGACGGGGATGCGGATGGTCAGGTCCTCGGTGCGGGCCACGTGCTCCACGGCCTCGGTGAGCTTGTCGACGGGCCGCAGCCCGGCCCGGGCCACCGCGAGCCCCGCGGCCCCGGCGCCGACGACACCGACGGCGGACACCAGGAGCAGGATCAGCGCGAGGTCGTTGAGGGTCTTCTGCGTGGTCTTCAGCGGTGCGGCGACGAGCACGCCGACGTTGGGCCCGCGCCCGCCCGTCACGGTCACGGTGGGACCGATGGGCTTGGTGAGCACCCGCAGATCGTTGCCCTCGTCGTCCGTTCCGTTGCGGAAGTACAGGAGGTTGTTGCTGGGGTCGAGGTCCTTGATCTCCGTCTTGTCGGCCTGGAGGACCTTGATCTTGCCGGAGGCGCCCCCGAAGAGGCAGACCTTGCCGTCCTCCATGACCAGCTGCGAGTACCGGTCCCGGAAGAAGCCGTTGGTCTGCGGTGTGTCCGTGCAGTGGTCGAGATTGAACTGCAACTGGTCCATCTGCGTGCTGTTGCGCAGCGACTTCTGCAGATCCAGGTCGAGCTGGTTGTACAGCTTGCGCTCCACGATGAACCAGCACGTCACCGAGACCGCCGCCACCGCGAACGCCACCGCCGCCGCGACCAGCATGGCCAGCCGTGCCCGCAGCGGCAGCGCCCGGTACCGGCCGACCAGCCGGTTCACTCGGCGCCGCCCGGCCGCAGGACGTAGCCCACCCCGCGGACGGTGTGCACCAGGCGGGGCTCGCCGCCGGCCTCGGTCTTGCGGCGCAGGTACATCACGTAGACGTCGAGCGAGTTGGAGGAGGGCTCGAAGTCGAAGCCCCACACCGCCTTCAGGATCTGCTCACGGGTGAGCACCTGGCGCGGGTGTGCCATGAACATCTCCAGCAGGGTGAACTCGGTGCGGGTCAGCTCGACCGACCGGCCGCCGCGCGTCACCTCCCGGGTCGCGAGGTCCATGCGCAGGTCGGCGAAGGTGAGCGCCTCGTCCTCCTGGGCCTGGGCGGACACCGCCGCCGCGTACGAACTGCGGCGCAGCAGGGCCCGGATACGGGCGAAGAGCTCGTCCAGTTCGAAGGGCTTGACGAGGTAGTCGTCGGCGCCCGCGTCCAGGCCGGTGACCCGGTCGCCGACCGTGTCGCGGGCGGTGAGCATCAGGATCGGGGTGGTGTCGCCCGCACCCCGGATGCGGCGGGCCGCCGTCAGGCCGTCCATGCGGGGCATCTGGATGTCCAGCACGACCAGGTCCGGCTGGTAGGCCGTGGCCTTGTCCAGGGCGTCCGCGCCGTCGACGGCGACCTCGGTGTCGTACCCCTCGAAGGCGAGGCTGCGCTGGAGGGCCTCGCGCACGGCCGGCTCGTCGTCGACGATCAGGATGCGCTGGGGGTCGCGGTCGCCTTCGGCGGGACTCATCGCTCGCGGTTCCTCGGGGTGCGGTGGACGGGATGGCCGGTGTCCCTCAGCCTCCCATGTCCGGGGGCCGGGGACACGTCGGCCGGTCAGGCGGCGACCGTGTTCAGACGGTGCAGCGGGACCTTGCGGCGGTGCGGGCGGGCGGCGGAGGTGCGCAGGCCCATCAGCTGGGGCACCGGCGTCACGGCCGCCACCTCGGGGGCGCGGGGGGCCGGAACGGGCACGTGCAGTTCGGACACGATGGACAGGGCCATGGCGAGGCCTGCGGGACCGCGTTCGGCGAACCGGTGGGGAACGTGCTTGATCATGACCTGCTCCTTGCACTCGTGTTGCTAACTGCCGGAGCCCGCACGCAGCTTGGCGAGGTCGGACTTGACAGTGTCGATGGGGATCGCGAAGCCGAGGCCGATGCTGCCCGCGTCCGAGGACGAGGAGGCCTGCGCGCTGGAGTACATCGCGGAGTTGATGCCGATGACGTGACCGCTCGCGTCGATCAGGGCGCCGCCGGAGTTGCCGGGGTTGAGGGACGCGTCGGTCTGGATGGCCTTGTAGGTGGTGGTGGACGAGCCGGGGTCGCCGTTGAACTGACGGCCGCCGAACCGGAACGGCCACTGCCCGTCGCCGCCCTGGCCCTGGCCCTGGTTCTCGTCGGTGGAGACGGTGACGTCCCGGTCGAGGGCGGAGACGATGCCGCTGGTGACCGTGCCGGTCAGGCCCTCGGGGGAGCCGATCGCGACGACCGTGTCGCCGACCTGGACGCCGCTGGAGTCGCCGAGCGCGGCCGGCTTCAGACCGGAGGCGCCCCGGAGCCTGATCAGCGCCAGGTCCTTGGAGCTGTCGGTGCCGACCACCTCGGCGGTGTAGCTCTTGCCGTCGCTGGTGCGCACCTTGATCGAGGAGGCGCCGGAGACGACGTGGTTGTTGGTGACGATCTCGCCGCCCGACGTGATGATCACGCCGGAGCCGGTGGAGGAGCCGCCCGCCAGGGTCGCGTTGACCTCGACCACGCTGGGGCTGACCGCGGCGGCGATGGCGGCGACGTCGCCCCGCTTGCCCGCGGGCACCACGGTGGTGCTGCCGCCGGCGGTGGTGACCGTGTCCTGGCCGGCCAGTTCCTGGAAGGCGTAGGCGGTGCCGCCGCCGACCGCCGCCGCGACGATCGCGACCGCCGCGAGCAGGCCCACCGGGCCCCGGGTCCGCTTCTTCTTGTGCGGAGCGGGTTCCGTGACCGGCTGGTACGGCGGCGGGGGCGGCCACTCGGGGTTCACGGGGGCGGAGGAGGAGTACGGCTGCTCGTAGGTGCCCTGGCTCTCGGTCATGAGTAGAGGTTCCCCCGCGACCATGAGAGCTTCCTGAGCGCTCCCTGAGAAGCCCGGCAGAACCTCGTTTGCCCGATATAAAGGCGCGCCCCGCCGGGGCGCACCCGAGGTCAGTGACAGCCGCAGCTGGTGCGCACCACGAGCCGGGACGGGAACGTCTTCAGCCGCTCGCGCCGGGACCCGGCGACCCGCAGCCCGTCGTCCAGCACCAGGTCGACCGCCGCCCGGGCCATCGCCGAGCGGTCGGAGGCGACCGTGGTCAGCGGCGGGTCGGCGAGCGCGGCCTCCTTGATGTCGTCGAACCCGGCCACCCCGAGCTGCCCGGGCACGTCGATGCGCAGTTCGCGCGCGGCCCGCAGCAGGCCGATGGCCTGGTCGTCGGTGGAGCAGAAGATCGCGGGCGGCCGGCGGGGACCGGACAGGACCTCCAGGGCCACGCGGTAGGCGTCGTACCGGTTGTAGGGCGCCTCGAACAGCCGGCCCTCGGTGGACAGGCCCGCCTCGGCCATGGCCCGCTTCCAGCCCTCGACGTGGTCGGAGACCGGGTCGCCGACGGCCGGCGTCTGCGCCGTACCGCCCATACAGGCGACGTAGTCGTACCCGTGCTCCAGCAGGTGGCGCACGGCGAGCTGGGCGCCGCCGAGGTCGTCGGTCACCACGGCGACGTCGTCGATGGCCTCCGGGCGCTCGTGGAGCAGCACCACCCGGGCGTCCCACGCGTCGATCTCGGCGGCGGCGAGGTCGTTCAGGGCGTGGGAGACGAGGATCAGGCCCGAGACGCGCATGCCGAGGAAGGCACGCAGGTAGTGCACCTCGCGCTCGCCGATGTAGTCGGTGTTGCCGACCAGGACCATCTTCCCGCGCTCGGAGGCGGCCTGCTCGACCGCGTGCGCCATCTCGCCGAAGAAGGGCTGGCGGGCGTCGGGGATGATGAGGCCTATGAGGTCGGTGCGCCGGGAGGCCATCGCCTGGGCGACCCGGTCGGGCCGGTACCCCAGTTCCTTGATCGCCGCGAGGACACGCTCGCGCGTGGCCGGGGCGACCGGCCGGGGTCCGTTGTTGATGACATAACTGACGACGGCGGTGGAGGTACCAGCCAGCCGTGCCACGTCATCCCGAGTCACCTTGGCCACGCGCGGAGTCTACGCGGATTGACCCGCTCTGGGCAGGGCGTATCACATGGCGGCTGCGCGCGGACGATGCCCCGTCCGGGCGCCGCCCGTGCGTCGGCCGTGTCCGGTCACGCCTCGGCGTGCACCTCGGTGCCGTCCAGGACGGCGGTTGCGTCCGCATCCTCCGGCTTTGCCCGGCCCGCCTTGGCCTTGCCCTCCTCGGCGGAGCGCTCGGGCTTCTCGGGCGTCACGAATCGATAACCGACGTTCCGGACGGTTCCGATCAGCGACTCGTGCTCCGGGCCGAGCTTGGCGCGCAGCCGTCGTACGTGCACGTCGACCGTACGGGTGCCGCCGAAGTAGTCGTAGCCCCACACCTCCTGCAGCAGCTGGGCGCGGGTGAAGACCCGGCCCGGGTGCTGGGCGAGGTATTTGAGCAGCTCGAACTCCTTGAAGGTCAGGTCCAGGACCCGTCCCTTGAGCTTCGCGCTGTACGTCGCCTCGTCCACCGAGAGGTCGCCGTTGCGGATCTCCATGGGCGAGTCGTCGTTGACGATCTGCTGGCGGCCCATGGCGAGCCGCAGCCGCGCCTCGACCTCGGCGGGGCCGGCGGTGTCCAGCAGCACGTCGTCGATGCCCCAGTCGGCGGTGACGGCGGCGAGGCCGCCCTCGGTGACGACGAGGAGCAGCGGACAGCCGGGGCCGGTGGAGCGCAGCAGCTGGCACAGGCTGCGGACCTGCGGAAGGTCGCGGCGGCCGTCGACGAGGATGACGTCGGCGCCGGGGGTGTCGACCAGGGCGGGCCCCTCCGCGGGGGCCACCCGCACATTGTGCAGGAGCAGGCCGAGGGCCGGGAGCACCTCCGTCGACGGCTGGAGGGCGTTGGTCAGGAGCAGCAGAGAACTCATACGTCGGTTCCTCCTCGGTCCCTGCGAGGACTGTGCGGACGGGTACTGCCCTGCGATCCCGAAGGCCCCGTACACCGGCGGTCACCTGTGGTTTCCCGCTTCGTATACAACGCTTCCGAAAGCACAAAAGGACCCGGGGGCTACGCTGCCCGAGTCCTCTGCCCAGCAGAATAGCCCACATGAGCAACCGTTCGGCAGGTCATGGGGCACGTTCCACCGTTCGTCCGCATGACGAGACACGCGGACAGGGTCCTATCCGGACGTTTCTGCGCACGGCCGACGGAATCGCGATCGATTCCGTATACGATCCCGGGCCCGTTGTATACGAAGCGCGTTCCGACGCCTCCCGGCCGCCCTCCCGTGACCTGGTGTTCGTGATCGCCCACGGCTTCACCGGGGACGTGGACCGCCCGCACGTGCGCCGGGTGGCGGCCGTGCTGCGCGGCCGCGGAGCGGTCGTCACCTTCTCCTTCCGCGGTCACGGACGCTCCGGCGGCCGCTCCACGGTCGGCGACAAGGAGGTGCTGGACCTGGCCGCCGCCGTGGACTGGGCCCGCCGCCTCGGGCACCGGCGCCTGGTGACCGTCGGCTTCTCCATGGGCGGCTCGGTGGTCCTGCGGCACGCGGCCCTGTACGGCGGCACGGACGCCGTCGTCTCCGTCAGCGCACCCGCCCGCTGGTACTACCGGGGCACGGCCCCCATGCGCCGCCTGCACTGGCTGGTCACCCGGCCCGAGGGCCGCCTGGTCGGCCGCTACGGCCTGCGCACCCGTATCCACCACCGCGACTGGGACCCCGTCCCGCTCTCCCCGGTGCAGGCCGTCCCGCGGATCGCCCCGACGCCCCTGCTCATCGTGCACGGCGACCGCGACGGCTACTTTCCGCTCGACCATCCCCGGATGCTCGCCGAGGCGGCCGGCGACCACGCCGAACTCTGGGTCGAACGGGGCATGGGCCACGCCGAGAACGCGGCCGACGACGCCCTGATGGCCCGGATCGGGGACTGGGCGGTGTCGGCGGCGGGCTAGCCTGCCTCACACTGTCTTCTGAACGTTTTTCCGTTTGCCGTCGATTGAGGATTCAGATGCCCAAGGTCACGGTGCGCTACTGGGCCGCCGCCAAGGCCGCGGCCGGCGTCGCCGAGGAGCCGCACGAGGCGGACACACTGGCCGACGCGCTGGCCGCCGTGCGCGCGCTCCACCCCGGTGAGCTGACGCGCGTGCTCCAGCGATGCTCCTTCCTCGTCGACGGCGACCCCGTCGGGACCCGCGCGCATGAGACGGTACGGCTGGCCGAGGGCGGCACGGTCGAGGTGCTCCCGCCGTTCGCAGGAGGGTGAGCGATGACCGACCAGCCGTACCAGGGCGGCCCCTACGAGGGCTACGACCCCCACCAGCAGCAGTGGCCCGCACAGGACGCGCACCACGGCCGGCCCGGCCACGACCCGGAACTGACCCAGCAGTGGCAGGGCCAGACCTGGGAGACGCAGACGCACGCGCCGGTGCAGGCGGAGACGGCGTACCTGCCGGGGCAGCACCAGCAGCAGGGGGCTCCGCAGTACCAGGAGCAGTACCCGCAGCCGCACCAGCAGCAGTACGAGCAGCCGTACCAGCAGCCTCAGCAGTACGCGGACCCGTACGCGGGAACGTACGCCCCGGCTCCGGCGGCTGAACCGGCACCGGTCCCGGCGGCCGAACCGGCGGAGGGCGACCCCTCCTACGGCCCCGCCACCCTCGCCGGCAACGCGCGCGTCACCGACGCCCAGCGCGCCCGCCTGGAGGGCCGTTCCCCGATCATCGAGCCCGGCATGCAGCCGGCGCTGCTCACCGCCGTCCTGGGCCTGCTGCTGGCCGCGACGGCCCCCGTCGCCTCGTACGCCCTCGTCGTACCGCTCGTGCTGCTCCAGGCGGTGACGGCCGCGGGCTGGTTCCGGCTGAACGGCATGTGGCCCGCCCGGCAGGGCATCGCCCTGGCCTTCGCGGGCGCGCTGACGGCCGACGTGGCGGTCCTCGCGGCCGGCCGGGACCACGCCCTGGTCGCCATCCTCGGCCCGCTCGGCCTCTGGGTCCTGCTCTCCCTCGTCCTCCAGCTGCGCTCCCACGCCTCGCCGGACGAGCGGATGTACGGCCTGATGGCCACGGTCACCTCGGCGGCGCTCTCGGTCCTGGCCACGGGCTACCTGGCCGCCGACCCGCACGCGGTCTCCGTCGGCGCGGCAGCGGTGGCGGTCGCCGTCCTCGCCCGCGCCCTGCCCCTGCCCACCCCGGCCTCGGTCGTCGTCGCCCTGCTGGCGGCGGCGGGCGCGGGCATCGCGGCGGGCGACATGACGGACTTCGGCACGAAGGGCGCGCTGCTGGGCGCCGCCGCCGGGGCGTGCGCCCTGATCGGCCACCGCGTGGCGAGCTACGACTACCCGTCCCGCTTCGTCCACTTCACGGCGGGCGTGGCCCTGCCGCTGTCGGCGGCGGCACCGGTGGTGTGGGTCCTGGGGCGGGCGCTGGGCTAGGGCCTCTCTTCCGGATCTTGCCGGTGTCGCGGGGGCCAGGTGGTGCGGTCGCCCGGGGCCGGCCTGATCCGGAAGAAAGACCGTAGAACCCGGGTGTCCCGGTGCTGCGCCGGACGGGCTGCTGGGTCGCCCGTCCGGCGCAGTGCCGTCTCCCGCGGTCGGCACGCGCGGGCGCCGCGTCCCGGGCGAAGGCCGTCCGGGTCCGGCGCGGGCCGCGACTACGGCTCGACCACGGTCTCCTGGGCCGCCGCCGTCTCCCCGGCGAGGAGCCGCGCGTCGACCGGGACGTTCCGCTTCACCAGGGCCAGGGCCACCGGGCCCAGCTCGTGGTGCCGTACCGACGTCGTCACGAAGCCGATCCTGCGGCCCTCGGGGCCCTCGTCGGCGAGGCGGATCTCGGTGCCCGGCACCGGCAGGTGGACCTCGCTGCCGTCCAGGTGCAGGAAGACCAGCCGGCGCGGCGGCTTGCCCAGGTTCTGCACCCGGGCCACGGTCTCCTGACCCCGGTAGCAGCCCTTCTGGAGGTGGACGGCCGTGCCGATCCAGCCCAGCTCGTGCGGGATGGTGCGGTGGTCGGTCTCGAAGCCGAGCCGGGGCCGGTGCTGCTCGACCCGCAGCGCCTCGTAGGCGAGGAGCCCGGCGGCGGGCCCGTGCCCGGCGGCGAACTCCTCCAGCTGCTCACGCGGCAGGAACAGGTCGCGGCCGTACGCCGTCTCGCGTACGACGACCCCGTCCGGGACGTCGGCGATGGAGCCGGCGGGCAGGTGCACCACGGCGAAGTCACCGGTGCGGTCGGCGACCTCGACCCGGTAGAAGAACTTCATCGACTCCAGGTACGCCAGCAGCGCGTCCTGGGTGCCGGGTTCCACGTGTGCCCAGACGGTCGTGCCGTCGTCCACCAGGTACAGGGCGTGCTCGATGTGTCCGTGCGCGGAGAGGATCAGGGCCTCGGTGGCCTCGCCCGGGGGCAGTTCGCTGACGTGCTGGGTGAGCAGGAGGTGCAGCCAGCTCAGCCGGTCGTCCCCGGTGACGGTGAGGACACCGCGGTGGGACAGGTCGACGAATCCGGTGCCGTCGGCGAGGGCGCGCTGCTCGCGGAACAGGTCGCCGTAGTGGGCGGCGACGCCTTCGTCCACACCCTCGGCGGGGACGGCGCCGGGCAGGGACAGCAGGGGGCTCTTCATACCGCAAGCCTACGTCTTGGTAGTTGAACTCTTCAGGGAACAGTCCTGGCACCGGCCGAAGATCGCGAAATGCTTCATGTCGGTGTCGAACCCGAACTGCCGGCGCAGCTTGGCCGTGAACTCGGCGGCCACCTCGACGTCCGCCTCGATCACGTTCTCGCAGTCCCGGCACACCAGGTGCAGATGGTGGTGGCGGTCGGCGAGGTGGTAGGTCGGGGCACCGTGCCCGAGGTGGGCGTGGCTGACCAGGCCCAGCTCCTCCAGCAGCTCCAGCGTCCGGTAGACGGTGGAAATGTTGACCCCCGACGCCGTCTTCCTCACTTCCACGAGGATGTCGTCGGGGGTCGCGTGCTCAAGGGTGTCCACGGCTTCGAGGACAAGCTGCCGCTGCGGCGTCAGCCGGTAGCCGCGCTGCCTGAGGTCGCTCTTCCAGTCGGTGCTCACCACACCGGAAAGTCTAGAGCCACCGGGCGGCGGACCCATGGGGAGAACGGGCGGCGGGCCTACTTGAAGAAGGCGATGCCGTCGTCCGGGAGGTCGTCGGGGAGGGCCTTCGCCCAGCGCTCGACGTCCTCGGGGGTGACGACCTTCTTCAGCTGGGCCGACATGTAGGGGCGCAGCGCGACCTCGGGGGTCTGCTTCTCGCCGACCCACATCAGGTCGCTCTTCACGTAGCCGTACAGCCGCTTGCCGCCGCTGTAGGGCCGCGCGCCGGGGATGCGGGCGACCGCGTCCGTCACCAGGTCGATCTGCGGCTTCTTGTCGGCCATCTCGCCGTACCAGATCTCGATGACGCCGTCGTCGCGGGTCAGCGTCACCTCGACCTTGCGGTCGGCGTGGATCCGCCAGAAGCCGGCCTCCGACTCCAGCGGGCGGACCTTGTTGCCGTCCTGGTCGAGCACCCAGGTGCGGGAGTGGTACTCCAGGAAGTCCCGGCCGTCGTGGGTGAAGCTGACCTCCTGCCCGAAGTTGCACTTCTCCGAGCCAGGGAAGTCGTGCACGCCCGCGCCGGCCCAGTTGCCGAGCAGAAAGGCGAGCGGGACCAGGTCCTTGTGGAGGTCGGACGGGATCTCGATCATGAGCGACAGCTTTCCTGAGGGGTGGGTCAGCGCTGGCCCTGGTACAGCTTCTTCACGGTCAGGTACGCGAAGGCGAGCACGCCGACGCAGACCAGGACCAGCAGGGTTTCGAAGAAGATCTCCACGGGTGCTCCTTGAGCGAGGGTGAGCGAACGACAGAGCCGCAGCCCAGCTTACGCGGCCACGACCGGGCACTCCGTGCGAGGGGCGGCGGCTGTCCACGCGAGGGGCGCCGCCGCCGAGGACTAGGCTTCCCGCATGGCGAAGAAGCTCGTGATCAAGGTGACGGCCGGGGCGGACGCCCCTGAGCGGTGTTCGCAGGCGTTCACGGTGGCCGCGGTGGCCGTGGCCAGCGGGGTCGAGGTCTCGCTGTGGCTGACCGGGGAGTCGTCCTGGTTCGCGCTGCCGGGGCGGGCCGCGGAGTTCGAGCTGCCGCACGCCGCGCCGCTGCCCGACCTCCTGGAGTCCGTCCTCGCCGGCGGGCGCATCACGCTGTGCACGCAGTGCGCCGCACGCCGGGAGATCACCGAGAAGGACGTCGTCGAGGGCGTGCGGATCGCGGGCGCGCAGGTGTTCGTGCAGGAGTCCCTGGCGGACGACACCCAGGCCCTCGTCTACTGACCTACGGCCGGGGGCGTTTCTTGCCGTCCAGCTCGTCCCACCACTCGTCGGACTTCGGGTCGCCGGAGGGGTCGTCCCACCAGCGGTCCTCCGGGCCCCGGCGGTTGGCGATCATCGCGGCGACCGGCGGGATGACCATGGCCACGACGCACATGCCGACGGCCGCCGGCACGGACCACAGGCGCACGACCCCCCACGCCAGGACGAAGAGTCCGATGCAGGTCCCCATCATGGCGAAGTAGATGTGCCGGCGCCGGGCGTACATGAGTCCAGGGTAGGACCGGCGTGCCCTGTCACAACTGATCCACAAATCCGCACCCGCCGGCCCGGGCAGGGTTACCGTGGCGTATCCGTACCGGATTCCGAACACCGTCGCCGACCCGGGGGAACCAACCACATGCGCGCCCTGCGAATACTCCTGATCATCGTCGTGATCCTGGGCGGACTCTTCGTGATCGTGGACCGGGTCGCCGTGCACTTCGCCGAGGGCGAGGCCGCGGACAAGCTGAAGGCCCACGAGAACCTGGCCTCCACCCCGGACGTGAACATCAAGGGCTTCCCGTTCCTCACCCAGGTCGCGGGCGGTTCCCTGGACGACGTCGAGGTGAGCATCAAGGACTACCAGGCGGCCACCGGCAAGGCCGGCCAGACGATCCGGATCGACGATCTGAAGGCCGACATGAAGGGCGTCGAGTTCTCCGGCGACTACAGCTCCGCCACCGCGTCCACCGCGACCGGCACCGCGACGGTCTCCTACGCCGAGCTGCTGAAGACCGCCAAGGCCGAGCCGACCGAGGTGGCGCCCGGGGTCACCGCCCGGATCGTCGGCCTCTCCGACGGCGGCAACGGGAAGATCAAGGTCGCCGTGGAGGGGACCGTCTCGTCCCTCGGGCTCAAGCAGACCGTCTCCGTGCTCAGCTCGGTGAGCGTGGTGAACAACAAGGTCGAGGTGCACGCGGACTCGCTGCCCAAGCTGGGCGCCGCCGCGATCGCGGAGAACCGTATCCGTGAGATCACCGACTTCCAGCAGGCCATCGACCAGTTGCCCGGCGGCATCAAGCTGGACAAGGTGCAGGCCGCTAAGGACGGCGTGGACATCAGCGTGAAGGGTTCGGACGTCCGGCTGGCGGGGTAGGAGCACGGCCGGTGGACGACGATCGTCCGACTGGCGAGACGATCACGTCCGTAGCGTAGATGCGAAGACCCGAGCGAGCGCCCGGAGGCCGTCACCGGCCCCCTGGGCGCTCTTCTCGTTCCACCATTCGGACGATCGCATCTCGCCATGTGACACACCGGTGACATGCCCGCCCGGACGTCCCTACGATCGACCGCATGAAGCGACAGGCGGATCTCACGAAGCGGCGGGCAGTGGACCTGTGCCGCGTTGCCGCCATGCTCTGTCGCCCCTTCTGAGCGGAAGCCCCGGCTCCCGCGTCTCACCCCGCCCTGCTGTCAGGGCATCCGTGCGCCGCTCGAGCCCCGAGCGCGCGCCCCTCTCACTCGCACGCCCCGCCGCGACTGCCCCGGAGGAGAAAGAGCATGAGCCGCAGCGACGTCCTGGTCGACGCCGACTGGCTCCAGGAGCACCTGGACGACCCGACCATCGCCATCGTCGAGGTGGACGAGGACACGTCCGCCTACGAGAAGAACCACATCAAGAACGCGATCCGCATCGACTGGACCAAGGACCTCCAGGACCCGGTCCGCCGTGACTTCATCGACCAGGAGGGCTTCGAGAAGCTCCTGTCGGAGAAGGGCATCGCCAACGACCACACGGTCGTCCTCTACGGCGGCAACAACAACTGGTTCGCGTCCTACGCCTACTGGTACTTCAAGCTGTACGGCCACGAGAACGTCAAGCTGCTCGACGGCGGCCGCAAGAAGTGGGAGCTGGACGCCCGCGAGCTGGTCGCCGGCGACGAGGTCCCCGAGCGCGCCAGGACCGACTACAAGGCCAAGCCGCAGGACACCTCGATCCGCGCCTTCCGCGACGACGTGGTCAAGGCCATCGGCTCGCAGAACCTGGTCGACGTGCGCTCGCCCGACGAGTTCTCCGGCAAGCTGCTCGCCCCGGCCCACCTGCCGCAGGAGCAGTCGCAGCGTCCGGGCCACGTGCCGTCCGCGAAGAACATCCCGTGGTCGAAGAACGCCAACGACGACGGCACCTTCAAGTCGGACGAGGAGCTGAAGGCGCTCTACACCGACGAGAACGTCGACCTCGCCAAGGACACGATCGCCTACTGCCGCATCGGTGAGCGCTCGGCCCTGACCTGGTTCGTGCTGCACGAGCTGCTCGGCGTGGAGAACGTCAAGAACTACGACGGCTCCTGGACCGAGTACGGCTCCCTCGTCGGCGTGCCGATCGAGCTCGGCGCCGGCAAGTAAGACCTTCCCGACCTTTACCCCTCAAGGAGTTGCAACATGTGCGGAGCGAAGGCCGGTGGCCCCGACGCCTCGACGATCAAGCCCGGTGAGACCACGATCCAGGGCCAGGTGACCCGCGACGGCGAGCCGGTGACGGGCTACGTCCGTCTCCTCGACTCGACCGGCGAGTTCACCGCGGAGGTCCCCACCTCCGCGACCGGCCAGTTCCGCTTCTACGCGGCCGAGGGCACGTGGACGGTGCGCGCGCTGGTGCCCGGCGCGACGGCCGACCGCACGGTCGTCGCCCAGCAGGGCGGCCTGGCCGAGGTCGCCATCGCGGTCTGAGCGAGGCCCCTGCGCGGGCTCTGTGACGGCTGAGGGCCGCATCCCCTGGGTTGGACGCCAGTGGGGGTGCGGCCCTTCGGCTTGCCCGCGTCGGGGCGTCAGGCCGGCTGGCCGCCGTCGAAGGCGAACCGGGGCGGACGTCCAAACGAAAGGCCCTGGACCTCGATGAGCGCCCTAGACCTCGATGAGCACCGTGAACGGACCGTCGTTCGTCAGGGACACCCTCATCCGCGCGCCGAAGCGGCCCGTCGCCACCGTCGCGCCCAGGTCGCGCAGCCGGGCCACGACCTCGTCGACCAGGGGTTCGGCGACGTCACCGGGGGCCGCAGCGTTCCAGGTGGGGCGGCGGCCCTTGCGGGCGTCGCCGTAGAGGGTGAACTGGCTGATCACGAGGAGCGGGGCGGCGATGTCGCTGCACGACTTCTCGTCGTGCAGCATGCGGACCGTCCACAGCTTGCGGGCCAGCTGGGCCGCCTTCTCCTTGGTGTCCTCGTGGGTGACCCCGACCAGGACGCACAGGCCCTCGCCCTCGATCGCGCCCACCGTCTCGCCGTCCACCACGACGCTCGCGCCGTCCACTCTCTGCACCACCGCACGCATGCGGACCATCATGCCCGGTGCCTCGCACTCGCCCGCACGGGGTCCAATATGGATCTGTTACCGCCTATCTAGGGCCGTTCGGGGGCACTCGGTCACATTGCGGCTGGTTGGGGTGGCACGATGCTTGCACACGCCGGTCGAGGGGACGGTCAGAAGCAGATGAGCACACCGAGTACCAGCGGGCGGCTGGGGACGCAGGGGACGTACCGGCCGCCCGCGCAGCGCGCCGACGGCTCCGCGGACCCGGCGCCGCCCGCCGAGCCTCCCGAGCCCGAGCTGGCCCGGCTGAGCCTGCCCGAGCTGCGCGCGCTGCGCCGCGACGCCCAGCGGGACGAGGCGGACCTCAGCTATGTGCGGCGGCTGCTCCAGGGGCGGATCGACATCCTGCGCGCGGAGCTGGGCCGGCGCGGCCGGGCGTCGGTGCCGGCGCCGGCGGACGGCTCCGTGGTCGACCGGCTCCCGGAGATCCTGAAGGACGCCCCGGCCCGGCAGCGTTCCTCGGCCCGCCACGTCACGCTCGGCACCCCGCACAACGAGGAGTACCGGCGGCTGGCCGCCGAGATGCTCGGCGAGGTGGAGCTGTCCGACCTGACGGCCCGTACCGACCTGGAACTGAACGCCGCGATGGGGCGGTTGGTGCGCTACGAGCAGCAGGTATCGCGGTGCCGCCAGCGGTTGCAGCGGACGGCCGACGACTGCAGCGGGGAGATCGCCCGCCGGTACCGGGAGGGCGAGGCGCAGGTGGACGACCTGCTGATGTGACGGGGGCGTCCCGGGACACGTGAAAAGGCGCCGCCTCTTCGGAGGCGGCGCCCGGTCGTTCCCTTCCGCGTGCTGTTCATCCGTAGCGTGCTGTTCAGTTGTGGCTGTGCGATGTCGGTATTCAGATGTCGCTGTTCAGTTGTGGCTGTGCGCTCCGGTGGCCGCCCCCTGTCCGGGCTCCCGGCTCCCCTCCGGAAGGGAACCCGGTCGGCCAACCACTGGGAAGCTCGACCATGTCGGCCAAGTTGGCTGCCAACTTCACTGTACTTATCTCCGTTGGGATGCGGCTTATAACCAGCTGCCGCGGAACTGCCGTAAGTTGGCGGGAAGTTGTAGGGTTTGTTCGTGGACCCGGAGCACGCCTCCGCCAGTGGGCGGACGAAGCCCCAGCGGCACCGTTCGTCCCACCGCGAGATCGCCGACGCACTGCGCAGCCGGATCAGGTCCGGTGAGCTGCGGCCGGGCGAGCGCATGCCCACCCAGGCCAAGCTGGCCCGGGAGTTCGGTGTCGAACGCGGCGCGGTCCGGCAGGCCTTGCGCATCCTGCAGTCGGAGCATCTGCTCACCGACGTTTCCAAGGGCAGCCCCGCCACCGTGGCCGCCGTACCGGGGCCCGCGCGTCCCCCGGCGGGACCCGCGGCGCCGCCGCAGCCCACCATGGTGGGCCTCGCCCCGCGCATCGCCGCCGCCTTCGCCGCCCCGCACGTGCGCATCGACGCCCTCTGCCTGACCTCCGTCTCGCTCACCCTGGCGGTCGGCGAGCCGCTGCGGCAGATCCACGCGGGACGGCTGGAACCGGCCAAGATCGACGTCCGGCTGCTGCTGCCCAGCCGGGACATCGACCTCGCCTTCCCGACCCCGGTGGGCGCCGGCGACGGCGGTCTGCTGCACCGGCGCTGGCTCGCCCAGCGCAACGCGCAGGGCCTGGTGCTGCGCCAGAACCTGCTGGCGCTGCGCACCACGCACGGCGTCGACGTCCACGTCTCCTTCCGGGCGCTGCCCTTCACCCCGCCGGTGAAGCTGTACCTGCTCAACGGCTCCGAGGCGCTGTTCGCGTACTACACCCTGGGCCGCCGGGAGCGGGAGATCGGGCACGAGCACATGGAGCTGTACGACGCCGACGGCACCCGGTCGATGCTGTTCGCCTTCGACGGGCGGACCGGGCGGCGGGACGCGGCGTTCGTGGAGCAGTCGCGCCTGTGGTTCGACGCGCTGTGGGAGACGATCAGCTCGGACCTGGTGCTGACGCTATAGCGCGGGGCCGGCCAGGAGCACCGCCAGCAGGAGGGCCCCGGCGGAGCTGACGGCCGGGTTGCGCGCCTTGATGCCGACGGTCAGCAGGAGCAGCCCGACGATGCCGGCTGCTCCGAACCGCCACTCGACCAGTTGCTCGAAGCCGACGACGAGGAGGGCGGAGAGGAGCGCGAGGACAGGCATGGACGTTCCCCCTTTCGGTCTGCCAACTTGACCAAGTTGGCAGCCAACTCTGCTTAAGTTGTCCCCACTTGGCCAACATCCACAAACAACTTTTCAACAACTCCCCGTAGATGGATCAGGGTTGTAGCGTTTGGTCGTGACCCAGGAGAACGTGGCAGAGCCCGTGTCGGTGAACGGCAGCAGAAGGCTCACGCCCCAGCAGATCGCCGACACCCTGCGCCAGCGCATCCGCACCGGTGTCCTCCGCGTCGGTGACCGGCTGCCCACCCAGGCCGAACTGGCCGAGGAGTTCGGCGTGGAACGGGGCACCGTGCGCCAGGCCCTGCGGGCGTTGCAGGAGGACGGTCTGCTCAGCAACGTCAGCAAGGGCAGCCCGCCCCGGGTCGCCGAGCCGGTCCCCGCGCGCGAGGAGCCGCAGCCGACCATGGTGGCCCTCGCCCCCCGGCTGATCCAGGCCTTCTCCGTGCCGCACGTGCGCATCGACGCCGTCTGCCTGACCGCGCAGAGCCTGATCCCGGCCCTCGGCGAGCCGCTGCGTCTGATCCACGACGGCCGGCTGCGGCCCGAGCGGATCGACGTCCGCATCCTGCTGCCGTCCCGGGACATCAACCTCGCCTTCCCGGTCTCGGTCGACGCCGGCAGCGACGACGACACCGTCCACCAGCGCTGGCTGGCGATGCGCAACGCCCAGGGGCAGGTGCTCCAGTACAACCTCCAGGCGCTGCGCGGCACCCACGACATCGACGTCCACGTCACCTTCCGGGCCCTGCCGTTCACCCCGCCGGCCAAGCTGTACCTGCTCAACGGCGCGGAGGCGCTGTACGCGTACTACATGATCACGCGCCGCGCCGAGCCCACGGAGAGCGGAACGCTGGAGATGTACGACACCCTCGGCTCCGAATCCCTGCTCTTCTCCTTCGAGAAGCGGGCCGGGCAGCGGGACGCGGCGTTCGTGGAGCAGTCGCAGATGTGGTTCGACGCCCTCTGGGAAACCATCACGACGGACCTGACACTCTCCTAGTGACTTCTGATGCGACTTCTGCTGCGACTTCTGATGCGGGCGAGAACGAGAAGCTTCGGGAACTGATCACACCCGCCCGATTCGTGCTGTGGGATTTCGACGGACCGATCTGCCGGCTGTTCGCCCGGCACCGGGCCGAGCGGGTGGCCGCCGACCTGGTGGACTGGCTGGAGCGGCAGGGCCTGCGCGGGCTGCTCACCGACTCCGAACGGGAGACGCTCGACCCACAGGTCGTCCTGCGCGCCGTGGGCCGCCGGCGGCCGGGCAGCGACCTCGTCACCGGCCTGGAGGAACGGCTCACCCAGGAGGAGCTGCGGGCCGCCGCCTCCGCGCTGCCCACCGCCTACGCCGACCCCCTCATCCGCACCTGGGCCGCCGTCGGCGCCCGCCTGGCCGTCACCACCAACAACTCGCCCCGCGCCGCCCGCAGCTACCTCGAATCCCGCGGCACCGCAGACTGTTTCGCCCCTCACCTGTACGGCCGTACCGAGCAGCTGCACCACCTCAAGCCACACCCGCACTGCCTCAACCGGGCCCTGAGCGCCATGGGTGCCGCCCCCGCCGCCGCCCTGATGATCGGCGACTCCCTCGCGGACCTGACGGCCGCCCGTGAGGCCGGGGTGCCGTTCCTGGGCTACGCACGCGACGAGGGCAAGGAGAAACACCTGCGCGCGGCCGGCGCCGGACACGTCGTACGGTCCCTGGAACCGCTGTTGCGGCTGCTCCGGAGGAGGCCTTTGGTCGGCTAGCATTCCGCTCGTCCGAGTCATCGCTCGGAGGCACTCGTCTCTCTGTGACGCGTGCGCATCCCCGTGCGCAGGGAGCGGCGACGAGCCGTCCTCGGGCGCCCGCCCGGCACAGACGAGTGGCGGACCACCCGCGCGGCTGCTCGACTGGCCTTTCGACCCGTCCCTTTCGCGTGATCGACCCCGGAGCGGCCAGTGGGCGCACCGCCTGTTCCCCGTGCCGCCCGGACGGACGCCGTCGTCCGGGAGTTCGTGGCCCGTGCCGTCGCCGCGGGCCGGGCGATCGGGGGTTTCCACCACCGCAACCACGTCGTGCCGCTCACCGAACCGCTGGCCGGGCTGCTGGGCCGGGAGCCGGGCACCCTGGTGACCGTACGGGTGCCGCGCCCGGACGCGGTGCCGGTGGTGATCCGGACCTGGCCCAGCGAGCCGGAGATCCTGCGGGCGGTGCGCAGGGTGCTCCCGCAGGTGCCGGAGTGCCTGGCCGAGGGCCCGGGATACGCCGTCCACAGCTATGTGGACGGCGCCGTCCTGGCCGACGTCTGCGGTCCCGGCAAGCCGGTCGACGGGCCCCTGCTGAAGGACCTGGCGGAGCTGCTCGCCGCCATCGCCCAGGTGCGCGGCGGCGCCCTGCCGCCCCTGGCCGCCCACCGGCCCCGCAACCACACCGACTCCCAGGGCTTCCTGCGCACCCTGGCGCACCTGGCCGACCAGCAGATCCGGCGCCCCAACCGGCACCGCTACGGCGGCCTGTTCACCGCCCTCGGCGTGCCCGAGGACGCCCTGGCGCGGTTCGCCGACCGGGTCCCGGCGATGACCCGGCGGCCGTACGGGCTGCTCCACGGCGACCTGCACCGCGGCAACCTGGTCCTGCCCGCCGCCGGCAGCGCGCCGCTGCACTGCGTGGACTGGGAACTGGCCGGGTACGGCGACCCGTTGCACGACCTCGCCGTCCACCTGGTGCGCATGCGCTACCCCGAGCACCAGCGGCGCGAGGTCGTCGACGCCTGGGCCGGTGCCGTCCAGCGGCTACGGCCCGCCGCCACCGCCGGCCTGCACCGGGACCTGCGGCACTACCTCGCCTTCGAACACGCCCGGTCCCTGTACGCCGACGTGGTCCGGGCCGCGCGCTCGCTGGAGGAGTCCTTCGGCCGGGAGCGCCTGGAGCGGGCCACGGCCACCGTCCGCGACGCCCTGCGCGCCGCCGCCGGGCCGCTGCGGCTGGGCCGGGTGCCCGGGCCGGACGAGATCGAGCGGATCCTGTTCCGGCGCGGAGCGTCGGGCAGCCCGCGCCGGCGGATCATCGGCTTCCGACCGGACCGGCGCGTCCCCGAGCACCCCGACTTCCCCCGCTCCGCCGTCGCCGACGCGCTGTTCCTGGAGGGCGCCGCCCCGGCCGGCCGGGTGTTCAAGGGCGCCGCCCACCTGAACACGGTCCTCCGGGTGCCCGGCACCCCGTTCCCCGTCGTCGTCCGCCGCGAGGCGACCGTCGTCCTGCGGCGCGAGACCGGCTTCCTGAGCGAGCACGCCGTCCTGCGGGCGATCGAGCGGTCGGGGGTGCCGGTGGCCGCGCCCCGGGTGCTGGCGCTGGGGGAGAGCCACGCGACCGACCCCGGCCTGCGCTACCGCGGGGACCGCTTCGCCGTCCACACCTACGAGGGCGCCGCCGACCTCGGCCGCCGCCCCGAGCACCCGGTCGACGGGCTCCGGCCGCACGAGGCCGACTGCCTGGTCGACCAGCTGGCCGCGCTGACCCTGGTCGACCACGCCCCGCTCGACCCGCTCGGCGGCCCGCCCGGCTTCTACGACTGGCTGAGCGACCAGCTGGTGGCGCTGGTCGCCGGCCTGCCCAAGCAGTCCCAGCAGCTGGCCCGCTTCCTCGGGCTGCCGGACGCGCCCCGGCTGCGCGAGATCCTCGCCCGGCACCGGCTCACCCCCCGCGACCCCGCCCTGCTGCACGGCGACCTCAACCCGTGGAACCTGGTGCGCCGCGACGACGGCCCGCCGCTCACCCTGATCGACTGGGAGATGGCACTGGTCGGCGACCCGCTGTACGACCTGGTCCGGCACATGCACCTCACCCCGACCCGCCCGGAGATCCGGGACCGCATGTTCCGCCGCTGGGAGGCCCGGCTGGCGCCGCGCTTCACGCAGGGCTGGCAGCGGGACTGGCGGGTGTACCGCTGGACCGAGCTGGTCCGCTCGGCCTACGTCGACCTCGACCGCCTGGTCACCGGGGCCGCCCTGGACGCGCCCAACGTGCGGCGCGCGGTGGAGTCGTACGCCATGACGCTGGCCGCGGCCACCGCCTCGCTGGGCCTGTCCGGCCGGCGGTACGGCGGCCCGCGGCCGGGCCGTGCCCCGGCCTGGCCGCCCGCGCCGGGCAGCCGCTCCGGCACGGGGGACGGCGGGGCTGCGTAGGCTCGCCCCATGGGTGAGATGGGTCTGCGCGAGCGCAAGAAGCAGCGGATGTACCAGGACGTGTCGGACATCGCCGTACGGCTGTTCCTGGAGCGGGGCTTCGACGCGGTGTCCGTGGCGGAGGTCGCCGCCGCGGCCGGGATCTCCAAGCCGACCCTCTTCCGGTACTTCCCGGCCAAGGAGGACCTGGTCCTGCACCGGATCGCGGACCACGAGACGGAGGCCGCGCGGGTGGCGGCCGGGGCGGCCGACCCGGTGGACGCCCTGCGCCGCGGTTTCCTCGCCGGCCTGGACCGGCGCGACCCGGTCACCGGCCTGAACGACCACCCCGACGTGCTCGCCTTCCACCGGCTGCTCTACGGCACCCCCGCCCTGGTCGCGCGGGCCTACGCCCATGTCGAGCGGTCGGAGGAGGCCCTCGCCGAGGCGCTCGGCGGCGGTCTCGAGGCGCGGCTGGCCGCCGGGCAGATCATCGCCGTCCAGCGCATCCTCGCCCAGGAGAACTGGCGGCGGATCGCGGCGGGCGAGTCCGTGGAGGCCGTGGCGCCGGACGCGGTACGGGCGGCCGAGCGGGCGTTCCGGCGGCTGGCGGAGGGGCTGCCCGAGCTCCGGCGAGGTTCATGAGACTCGGTTAAAAACTTAACTCGGTTACACATTTGCCGTACCCTGGCGGCATGACGTCACTCGATTCCGCCCTCAAGGACACCCTGCACACCGAGCGCGCCTACCACGACACCTGCCGTACGGCCCTCGCCGCCATGGTCGAGGGCGCCGCCGAACAGGTCGTCGTCGGCGAAGACGTCTCCGCCTCCGGAGCCGACGCCGAAGTCCTCGGCCGCCGGCTGCGCAGCCAGGCCAAGGCCCTGCGCGAACTCCCGCCCGGCCCGCTGTTCTTCGGGCGGCTCGACTTCGCCGACGGCGACCCCGGGCACGGCGGGCAGAGCTATCACGTCGGCCGCGTGCGGATCACCGAGGACCCGGCCGCCCCGCCGCTCGTCGTCGACTGGCGGGCCCCCGTCTCCCGCGCCTTCTACCAGGCGAGCGCCCGCGAATCCCAGGGCGTGGCGGTCCGGCGCCGGTTCGGCTGGGCGCCCGGCAGCCGGGGCGAGTCCACCGACCTCACCGGCCTGGAAGACGAGCACCTGGCCCGGGGCGAGTCCCGGACCAGCGACATCGTGGCCCGCGAGATCGAGCGGCCCCGCGTCGGGCCCATGCGGGACATCGCCGCCACCATCCAGCCCGAGCAGGACGACCTCGTACGGGCCGCCCTCACCGACTCCGTGTGCGTACAGGGCGCTCCCGGCACCGGCAAGACCGCCGTCGGACTGCACCGGGCCGCCTACCTGCTCTACACCCACCCCAAGCGGCTCCAGCGCTCCGGCCTGCTGATCCTCGGCCCGAACCGCACCTTCCTCTCCTACATCGCCGAGGTGCTGCCCTCCCTCGGCGAGACCGGCGTCCGCCAGTCCACGCTGCTGGACGAGATCGCCCGCCACCCGGCCACCGGCACCGACCCGGTGCGGACCGCGGTGGTCAAGCACGACCCGCGCATGGCCGAGGTGCTGCGCCGGGCGCTGTACGCGCGCGTGGCCGCCGACGGCGTGACCGACCTCGCCGTGCCCGACGGCTCCTACCGCTGGCGGGTGCCCGCCGACGAACTCGCCGAGATCGTCGCGGAGGTGCGCGCCGAGGAACCGCCGTACGCGGTCGGACGGGAGCGGGTGCGCACCCGGGTGGTACGGCGGCTGCGGGACCTCGCCGAGCGGCGCTCCGGGGTGCTGCCCGCCTCCTGGGTGCGCCGCATCGAGCGCTGCCGGCCGCTGACCGAGCAGCTCGACGCGGTGTGGCCGAAGGTCCGGCCCGAGGAGGTCCTCGCCGAACTCCTCACCGACGCCGGCGCGTTGGCCCGGTCCGCCGACGGCCTGCTGGACCCCGACGAGCAGGCGGCGCTGCTGTGGCCGCGCCCGCCGCGCTCGTACAAGTCGGCCCGCTGGTCGTCCGCCGACCTCGTCCTGCTGGACGAACTCGCCGGGCTCGTCGAACACCCCGAGGGCTACGGCCACCTCGTCGTGGACGAGGCGCAGGACCTGTCGCCGATGGAGTGCCGGGCCATCGCCCGCCGGGCCGTGTTCGGCTCGCTGACCGTCCTCGGCGACCTCGCCCAGGGCACCACCCCGTGGGCCGCTCGCGACTGGTCCGTGCAGCTGCGCCACCTCGGCCGGCCGGACGCGGCCGTGGTACCGCTGACCAGCGGGTTCCGGGTGCCGGCGGCCGTCCTGGAGCTCGCCAACCGGCTGCTCGCCCGCCTCGATGTCGCGGTACCCGCCGCCACCTCCCTGCGCACCGACGGCGAGCTGACCCTCCGGCCCACCGACGATCTGCTCGGCACCACCGTGACCGCCGTCCGCGACGCCCTCGCCCGGGAGGGCTCCGTCGGCGTCGTCACGGCCGACGCGGACACCGACCGGGTCCGGGCGGCGCTCACCGCCGCCGGCCTCGGCCCGGCCGGCCCCGACGCGCTCGGCGCCCGGCTGACCCTCGTCCCCGCGAGCGTGGTCAAGGGCCTGGAGTACGACCACGTCGTCGCCGTGGAACCGGCCGCCGTGGCCGAGGCGGAGCCGCGCGGCGCGCACCGCCTGTACGTGGTGCTGACCCGCGCGGTCTCCCGCCTGGACGTGGTGCACGAACGACCGCTGCCGTTCTGACGGACCCGAGGGGAGGCGCCCCCGAAGGGGCGCGGGGAACGGCGGCTCAGCCCCCGACGTACTCCGCGAGGTGTTCACCGGTGATCGTCGACCGCCCCGCGACCAGCTCGGCCGGCGTGCCCTCGAAGACCACGCGGCCACCGTCGTGGCCGGCGCCGGGGCCGAGGTCGATGATCCAGTCGGCGTGCGCCATGACGGCCTGGTGGTGCTCGATGACGATCACCGACTTGCCGGCGTCGACCAGCCGGTCGAGCAGACCCAGCAACTGCTCGACGTCGGCGAGGTGGAGGCCGGTGGTCGGCTCGTCCAGGACGTAGACCCCGCCCTTGTCGGCCATGTGCGTGGCCAGCTTCAGCCGCTGGCGCTCGCCGCCGGACAGCGTGGTGAGCGGCTGGCCCAGGGTGAGGTAGCCGAGCCCCACGTCGGCCATGTTCCGCAGGATCCGGTGGGCGGCCGGCGTACGGGCCTCCCCGTCGCCGAAGAACTCCTCGGCCTCCGTCACCGGCATCGCCAGCACCTCGCTGATGTCCCGGCCGCCGAGCCGGTATTCCAGCACCGAGGAGTCGAACCGCCTGCCCTCGCAGTCCTCGCAGGTGGTGGCGACCCCGGCCATCATCGCCAGGTCGGTGTAGATGACCCCGGCGCCGTTGCAGGTGGGGCAGGCGCCCTCGGAGTTGGCGCTGAACAGCGCCGGCTTCACGCCGTTGGCCTTGGCGAACGCCTTGCGGATCGGGTCGAGCAGCCCGGTGTACGTCGCCGGGTTGCTGCGCCGCGAGCCGCGGATCGGCGCCTGGTCGACCGAGACCACCCCCTCGCCGGCCGGGATCGACCCGTGCACCAGCGAGCTCTTGCCGGAGCCGGCGACCCCGGTGACGACCACCAGCACGCCGAGCGGGATGTCGACGTCGACGCCCTGGAGGTTGTGCGCCCGCGCATCGCGGATCTTCAGCGCGCCGGTGGGCTTGCGGACCGTCTCCTTCAGCACCGCCCGGTCGTCCAGGTGCCGCCCGGTGAGCGTGCCGCCGGCCCGCAGCCCCTCGACGGTGCCCTCGAAGCAGACCGTGCCGCCCGCCGTACCGGCGCCCGGGCCGAGGTCCACCACGTGGTCGGCGATCGCGATGACCTCCGGCTTGTGCTCCACGACGAGCACGGTGTTGCCCTTGTCCCGCAGCCGCAGCAGCAGGCCGTTCATCCGCTGGATGTCGTGCGGGTGCAGGCCCGCGGTCGGCTCGTCGAAGACGTACGTGACGTCGGTGAGCGAGGAACCGAGGTGGCGGATCATCTTGACGCGCTGCGCCTCACCGCCCGACAGCGTGCCCGCGGGCCGGTCGAGCGAGAGGTAGCCGAGGCCGATCTCCACGAACGAGTCGAGGCTCTGCTGCAGCGAGGTCAGCAGCGGCGCCACCGACGGCTCGTCGAGGGCGCGCACCCAGTCGGCCAGGTCCCTGATCTCCATCCGGCAGGCGTCCGCGATGGAGATGTCCCCGATCCTGGCGGTGCGGGCGTGCTCGGCGAGCCGGGTGCCGTCGCAGTCGGGGCAGGTGGCGAAGGTGACCGCACGCTCCACGAACGCCCGGATGTGCGGCTGCATCGCCTCCTTGTCCTTGGACAGCATCGACTTCTGGATGCGCGGGATCAGACCCTCGTAGGTCATGTTGATGCCCGCGATCTTCATCCGGGTCGGCTCGCGGTGCAGGAGGTCGTGCAGCTCCTTCTCCGTGAACGAGCGGATCGGCTTGTCCGGGTCGAAGAAGCCGGACTCCGCGTACAGCCGGGAGTTCCAGCCGCCGCCGGTGTAGCCGGGGATGGTGAAGGCGCCCTCGTTGATCGACTTGCTGTCGTCGTAGAGCTGGGTCAGGTCGAGGTCGGAGACCGAGCCGCGGCCCTCGCAGCGCGGGCACATGCCGCCGACCTTGTTGAAGGTGACCTTCTCCGCCTTCTTGGCGCCGCGCTCCACCTTGATCGCGCCGGACGCCGAGACCGAGGGCACGTTGAAGGCGAACGCCCCGGGCGGGCCGACGTAGGGCCTGGCGAGGCGGCTGAACAGGATCCGCAGCATCGCGTTGGCGTCGGTGGCGGTGCCGACCGTGGAGCGCGGGTCGGCGCCCATCCGCTGCTGGTCGACGCTGATCACGGTGGTCAGACCGTCGAGGACGTCGACCTCGGGCCGCGACAGGCTGGGCATGAAGCCCTGGACGAACGCGCTGTACGTCTCGTTGATCAGCCGCTGCGACTCGGCGGCGATCGTGTCGAACACCAGCGAGCTCTTGCCCGAGCCGGAGACCCCGGTGAACACCGTCAGCCGGCGCTTGGGGATCTCGACGCTGACGTCCTTGAGGTTGTTCTCGCGTGCCCCGTGCACACGGATCAGGTCGTGACGGTCGGCGGCGTGCTGTGTCATGTCGTCGTCCATGCCGGTCACCGTAGCGGCGTCGACGGCGTGGGCGCTTCTCCATTCCTGACGCTTCCCGCATGCTGTCCGGGACGCCTCCCCGGCCGCTTCGCCGGCCGCCGACACACTCTTGCAAGCGAGGTGCTTGCAATTGTTAGCAGGGGTGGGGCATGGTGGAGGCATGGCATCGCTGAACGTCGGCAATCTCGGTGAGTATCTGCGCGAACAGCGGCGGAACGCCCAGCTGTCGCTGCGGCAGCTCGCCGACGCCGCCGGGGTGTCCAACCCGTACCTGAGCCAGATCGAGCGCGGGCTGCGCAAGCCCAGCGCGGAGGTGCTCCAGCAGGTCGCCAAGGCCCTGCGCATCTCCGCCGAGACGCTGTACGTCCGCGCCGGCATCCTCGACGCCGAGCGGGACCGGGACGAGGTGGAGACCCGGGCGGTCATCCTCGCCGACCCGTCCCTCAACGAGCGGCAGAAGCAGGTGCTGCTCCAGATCTACGACTCCTTCCGCAAGGAGAACGGATTCCGGGGCGGCGCCGAGGACGGGAACGGGACCGCGGACCAGGGGCCCGGCGACGGCGGCCCCGCGGCCGGCGCGGGCGATGCCGCAGGAAGTGACATGGACGCCGGTCCGCGGCGGACGGCCGGATAAGCCGGACCAGGGCTCCGGACGCCCGCCGCGGACCACACCAACCCAGCCGAACGCGAATCCGATCCGGGAGGACCCTCACCATGGCCATCACCGACGACCTGCGCAAGACCCTCAGCGACCCGACTCCGCTCTACTTCGCCGCCGGTACCGCCAACCTGGCGCTTCAGCAGGCCAAGAAGGTGCCGGCCCTGGTCGAGCAGCTGCGCGCCGAGGCGCCGGCCCGCATCGAGGCCGTGCGCAACACCGACCCCAAGGCCGTGCAGGAGAAGGCCACCGCCCGCGCCAAGGAGGCGCAGGAGACCCTCCAGGCCAAGGTCAACGAGTTCATCGGCACCCTCGACGTCGACCTGAAGAAGCTCGGCGAGACCGCCCAGGACCTCGCCCTGCGCAGTGTCGGCGTCGCCGCCGAGTACGCCGTCAAGGCCCGCGAGACCTACGAGCGGGTCGCCGAGCACGGCGAGCAGGCCGTGAAGACCTGGCGCGGCGAGGCCGCCGAGGAGATCGAGGAACTGGCGATCGTCGTCGAGGGCAAGCCCGAGCCGGCCCAGGCCGAGGCCGAGCCCGCCGAGGACAAGAAGCCCGTGGCGAAGAAGGCACCGGCCCCGCGCAAGACCACCACCGCGAAGAAGACCGTCCCGCCGGCCCAGTGACCATGGCCGACGATACGGATCCGGGCCGGGCACCTTTGGGGTGTCCGGCCCGTTCTATGGGTACGGTGGCGGCGTAGCAGGACCGGCAATCAACGGGCGGTGGACAGCATGCTGATGTTGGGCTTCGCGGGATTCATGGGCATCCTGAAGATCATTCTGATGGCCCTGGCCGCGTTCGGGCTGTTCGACGCCGCGTTCCGGCGCGAGGACGCCTTCCGTGCGGCCGACAAGCAGAACAAGGTCTTCTGGCTGATCATCCTCGGCATCGCGCTCGTCGTCAGCTACCTGTTCTCGATCCTGTCGATCCTCCCCATCGCCGGCGCGGTCGCGAGCATCGTCTACATCGTCGACGTCCGCCCCGCCCTCCAGCAGGTGGGCGGCGGCCGCGGCTGGGGCCGCCGCCGGGGAAGCAGCAGCGACGGTCCGTACGGCCCGTACAACGGGGGCCGCTAGCGGCATCGCGCCGCGGGGACGGCTGCCTCCGCGGCGCGGGGAACCGCGCGCCGGCCGGGACCTGCCCGCGCCCGGCGACGGCGGGCAGCCCTTACGGCGGGTTCCGCCTACCGCGTGCGGTCGAGCAGTACGACCGCGACGTCGTCGGTCAGCTCGCCCCCGTTGAGGTCCCGTACCTCGCTCACCGCGGCCCGCAGCAGCTCCTCGCCCCGCAGCCCCTCGGAGAGCTGTCGGCGGATCATCTCCAGCATGCCGTCCTGACCGAGCCGCTCCCCTCCCTCGCCGACGCGGCCCTCGATCAGACCGTCGGTGTAGAGCATCAGGCTCCACTCGGCGCCCAGCTCCACCTGCATCCGCGGCCAGCGGGCGCCGGGCAGCAGCCCGAGCGCGGGGCCGTTGTTGTCGTACGGCAGCAGCCGCGCCGGGCGGCCCGGGCGGGCGACCAGCGGGGCCGGGTGGCCGGCCAGGCACAGGCCCGCGCGGCGGCCGTCGGGGGCGATGTCCACCGTGCACAGCGTCGCGAAGATCTCCTCGTCGGCGCGCTCGTGCTCCAGCACCTGCTGCATGGTGTTCAGCAGCTCGTCCCCGCACAGCCCGGCCAGGGTCAGCGCCCGCCAGGCGATGCGCAGCTCCACGCCGAGCGCGGCCTCGTCCGGGCCGTGCCCGCAGACGTCGCCGATCATGGCGTGCACGGTGCCGTCGGGGGTGCGGACGGCGTCGTAGAAGTCGCCGCCGAGCAGCGCCCGGGAGCGGCCCGGGCGGTAGCGCGCGGCGAAGCGCAGCGAGGAGCCCTCCAGCAGCGGGGTCGGCAGCAGACCGCGCTCCAGGCGGCGGTTCTCCTGCGCGCGCAGCCTGCCCTCGGCGAGCCGGCGCTCGGCCGTGTCGGACCGCTTGCGCTCCACCGCGTACCGGATGGCGCGGCTGAGCAGCCGGCCGTCCAGCTCGTCCCGGAAGAGGTAGTCCTGGGCGCCCACGCGCACGGCCTCGGCGCCGCGCTCGGCGTCGCCGGAGGCGGTCAGCGCGAGCACGGCGTGCCGGGGCGCGAGCTGGAGGACGTGCTTGAGCACGGCCAGCTCGTCGTCGGTGTCGCTGCCGCCCGGCGCCGGGAGCGCCAGGTCGAGCAGGATGCAGTGGACGTCGTCGGTGAGCAGCCGCTCGGCCTCGGTGAGGTTGCGGGCGGTGCGGACGCGGATCGGCTTGCCGGCCGGGTCCAGCAGGTCGGGCACGATCGGCGAGCCGGCCGGATCGTCCTCGATCAGCAGCAGGGTGAGAGTGGCGCCGGTGCCGTTCACGGGCGTGGCGTCGCGGTGGGCCTCTTCCTTGAGGGGGCCGCCGACTGCGCGGGCGGCCTGCGCCTGACCACTCTCCACGGCCGGGATCGCTCTCTGCCGCGGTACGGGTACGGGCATCGTCCTGGGTTCCTTCCCTCCCCCCGAGGGCACGGCGGCGTCGAGGGGTCTCGACCCACCGACCGGGACCATAGCGGCTGGGACCGCCCCGATGGAATGGTGTGAGCCGGGTCGCTCCGGGTCCCGCCGCTGTCATATGCCGCGTTTTGTACCGCAGTTGGACACGGTGGCCGCCCGGAAGGGATGACGAAGCTCACGTCCTGCGTGCGTTTGGGCGGGCGTTGGCCGTGCGGTGGGTCACATGACGCACGTCACCGGGGCCACGGTGCGTCGCGCACCGGGTACATGGCACGGCCGGCCGGACGCCCCGGGGGCGCTCACGCGTCCGGTCGTACGACGCCCAGGATCGGCATCGAGCCGGCGCCCGCGATCGTCACCGTGCGCCCGGGGCGCGGGGCGTGGACGATCGCGCCGTCGCCGATGTACATCCCGACGTGGCTGGCGTCGGAGAAGTAGATGACGAGGTCGCCGGGGCGCATGTCCTTCACGTCGACGCGCCGGAGCTGCTTCCACTGCTCCTGCGAGGTACGCGGCACGGGGTGCCCGGCCGCCGCCCAGGCCTGGGAGGTCAGGCCCGAGCAGTCGAAGGAGTCCGGCCCCTCGGCGCCCCACACGTACGGCTTGCCGAGCTGCTGGGTGGCGTACTTCACGGCCTTCTCGCCCTGCGCGGAGGCCTTGCCGTGGACGTCCTTGAGGACGCCGGTGTCCAGCCAGGCCGTCTGCGCCTTGTCCGCGGCCTCCTGCTCCAGCCGGGCGAGCCGCTCCTTCTCCTTCTTCTCCAGCCGGGACTGGAGTTCCTCGGCCGTGTCGATCTGCTTCTCGATCTTCTTCTTGGCGGCGGCCTTGGCCTTGCGGTTGGCCTCCAGCTGCTGCCAGCGGTCGGAGGCGTCGTCGGCGTACCGCTGCAAGTCCCGCTGGGTCCGCGCCTTTTCGTCCATCAGCGTCTTCGCCGCCCGCTGGCCCTGGAGCACCCGGCCGGCGCCGTCGAGGAACTGGCCCGGGTCGTCGCTCAGCAGGAACTGGGCACTGGAGGACAGGCCGCCGGTGCGGTACTGGTCGCGGGCCGCGGCGCCCGCCTGGTCCTTGAGCTTCTCCAGCTTCCGCCGGCCCTCGACGATCTTCTTCGCCAGCGCCACGATCTCGGCGGACTGCTTCTTCGCCTTCTCCTCGGCCGCGTTGTAGGCGTCGGTGGCCACGGCCGCGTCGTGGTAGAGCCGGTCGAGCTTCTCGCGGACCTCCTCAAGATCCTTGTCCGGCGCGGGAGTCGCCGCCGGTGCGGGGGACGCCGTGGGCGAGGGGGCCGCCTTCTGCGTGGGGGCGGGAGCGACGGACGCGAACGCCGTGCCGGGTGCCGAGAGGACGGTCACCGCGCAGAGCACGGTCAGGGCGGCCGTGAGCAGCCCGCGCTTGCCCGAACGCATACCTCTTCCCCCAAACTGATTTACCGTCAGTAACTTACGGTCGCCTGAGGGATCGTGCCACGGTCGCGCGCAAAGCGACAGAGGTCGTCGGAAACCGGATTTCCCCCGCTCACCGCCGGATACGACGATCTCCTCGCCGGTGTGACGAACGACGCACCGGGATCGTTCCGTCTCCGGCGACCCGAACGGGTGATGTACGCACGGGCGGTGGTGCCCGGCCCGGCGGGGTCAGCTGGGACCCGGCCCGCCCCGGGGCGCCAACGCGGCCCAGTCCACGGTCACTTCGCCCTGCCGCCGGCGGGCCGGGGAGTCCGTCACCGGCCAGTCGGCCGTCAGGTCCCGTACCGCGCGCAGCCAGCGCTGCCGGGCGCCGTAGGACGCGTACGGCGCGGCGGCGGCCCAGGCGCGGTCGAAGTCGCGGAGGAAGGAGTGCACCGGCTCGCCCGGGACGTTGCGGTGGATCAGCGCCTTCGGCAGGCGTTCGGCGAGGTCGGAGGGGCGGTCCAGGGACCCGAGCCGGGTGGCGAAGGTGACCGTGCGCGGGCCCTCGGGGCCGAGCGCCACCCACACGTGCCGTCGTCCGATCTCGTCGCACGTCCCCTCGACCAGCAGCCCGTCCGGCGCGAGCCGCGCGCACAGCTGCCGCCAGACCGCGGCGACCTCGTCCTCGTCGTACTGGCGCAGGACGTTCGCCGCGCGGATCAGCAGCGGCCGCTCGGGGATCGGCACCTCGAAGCCGCCGTGCCGGAAGACCAGGCCCTCGCGCTCGTACGGCCGGGCCGCGGCGACCCGGGCGGGCTCGATCTCGATGCCGACCACACGCGCGCGGGGCGCGGCCGCGCGCAGCCGGGTCAGCAGTTCCACGGCCGTCCAGGGCGCGGCGCCGTAGCCCAGGTCGACGGCCACCGGATCGTTCGCGCGCCGCAGCGCGGCGCCGTGCACGGCCGCGATCCAGCGGTCCATGCGGCGGAGCCGGTTGGGGTTGGTCGTCCCGCGCGTCACCGTGCCCACGACGGGGGTCCCCTTGCCCGCACGAGGCCGGGAGTGGGGGAGGGACGTTGTGCGGGCTGCCATGCGTACGAGGGTAAGCGGCCTCCGGGGCGCCCCGCGGACGCGAGCCGTATTCGAACCGTTGATCGATCAGGGGTAATGATTCGGTAAAGCCGGTTGTACGGGAAATGACCGGGCACCCGCTCGCTGTTGGACCCCCTTGAGGGCGAGGTGGGCCCTCGGCAGGCATGCCCGCAGCAAGGAGGAACGCCACGTGAGCCAGTACGTCAGCAGGCTCGGGCGACGCTCCCCGTCGGCCGGCACGCGGCTCCGGCTGTACCGCAGGCCCCGCCGGGTGGCCATGCTCTCCGTGCACACCTCCCCGCTCCACCAGCCCGGCACCGGCGACGCCGGCGGCATGAACGTCTACATCGTGGAGCTGGCCCAGCGGCTGGCCGCGATCAACATCGAGGTGGAGATCTTCACCCGGGCCACGGCCGGCGGCCTGCCGCCCTCGGTGGAGCTGGCCCCCGGCGTCCTCGTCCGGCACGTCGACGCGGGCCCCTACGAGGGCCTGGCCAAGGAGGACCTCCCCGCCCAGCTGTGCGCCTTCACGCACGGCGTCATGCAGGCCTGGGCCGGCCACCGCCCCGGCCACTACGACCTCGTCCACTCGCACTACTGGCTCTCCGGCCACGTCGGCTGGCTCGCCGCCCAGCGCTGGGGCGTGCCCCTGGTGCACGCCATGCACACCATGGCCAAGGTCAAGAACGCCAACCTGGCCGACGGCGACACCCCCGAGCCCGCCGCCCGCGTCATCGGCGAGACCCAGATCGTGTCCGCCGCCGACCGGCTCATCGCCAACACCGCCGAGGAGGCCGGCGAGCTGGTACGGCACTACGCGGCCGACCCGGCCAAGGTCGCCGTGGTCCACCCCGGCGTCAACCTCGACCGCTTCCGCACCGCCGACGGCCGGGCCGCCGCCCGCGCCCGCCTCGGTCTCCCGCAGGACGCCCTGATCCCGCTCTTCGCCGGCCGCATACAGCCCCTGAAGGCACCGGACGTCCTCCTGCGTGCCGTGGCCGTCCTGCTGGACGAGCGCCCCGACCTGCGCTCCCGCATCCTCGTCCCGATCGTCGGCGGCCCCAGCGGCAGCGGGCTCGCCAAGCCGGAGGGCCTGCAGAAGCTCGCGGCCCGGCTGGGCATCGCGGACGTCGTACGGTTCCGCCCGCCGGTCGGCCAGGACCAGCTGGCGGACTGGTTCCGGGCCGCTTCCGTGCTGGTCATGCCGTCGTACAGCGAGTCCTTCGGCCTGGTCGCCGTCGAGGCGCAGGCGACCGGCACCCCCGTCCTCGCGGCCTCCGTCGGCGGCCTGCCGGTCGCCGTGCGCGACGGCGAGACCGGCTTCCTCGTCGACGGCCACGACCCGGCCGACTACGCGCGCGTGCTGCGCCGCTTCGCCGACCACCCGGACCTCACCCCGCGCATGGGCGAGGCCGCCGCCCGGCACGCCCAGTCCTTCGGCTGGGACACGGCCGCCGCCGCCACCGCCGACGTCTACACGGCCGCGACCCAGTCACACCGCCGTCGCGTACGCTCCCACCATGGGTGACGTGGAGAAGGCCGGTCAGGTCCTGGAGGGCGTCTTCGAGGACGCGGAGCTGGAGTGGGAGAACCCCGAGCCCGGGAACTACGTGGTCAAGCTCCCCGGCAGCCGGAAGCTGTCCACCACGGTGTCCTTCCTCGTCGGCCGCCACTCCCTGTCGCTGAACGCCTTCGTCATCCGCCACCCCGACGAGAACGAGGCCGGCGTCCACCGCTGGCTGCTGGAGCGCAACCTCAAGCTCTACGGCGTGAGTTACGCCGTCGACCGCCTCGGCGACGTCTACGTCACCTCCCGGCTGCCCCTCGCCTCCGTCACCCCGGACGAGGTCGACCGCCTCCTCGGCCAGGTCCTGGAAGCGGCCGACGGCGCCTTCAACACGCTCCTGGAACTGGGTTTCGCCTCCTCGATCCGCAAGGAGTACGCCTGGCGGGTCTCACGCGGCGAGTCCACGCGGAACCTGGAGGCGTTCATGCACCTGATCGACCGCCCGGCGGACTGACCCCGGGCGAGCGGTCGTTCAGGACGGGTCCGGCTCGGGCTCTCCGCTGCCGCCGTGGTCCAGTTCGTCGGCGAACGCCCGCAGCGCGTCGGCCGGTTCCTTCTTGGTCGGCAGCTCGAGGGCGGGGGTGCGGGCGGTCGGGCTGGGGTCGCCGTCGCCCGTGCTGCTGCCGTCCGAGGTGCCGGCGTCGACGCTGCCGTCCGAGGTGCCGGCGGTGACGACCCCGCCGGTGCTGCCCGAGCCGGTGACGCCCCCGCCGGACGCGTCCCCGCTCGGCACGCTCGACGGCTCGGTGCCGGTGACGCCCCGCCCGTGGCGGGAGCCGTCGTCCGAGGGAGCCGCCAGGGCCACGCCGACGCCGAGGGCGGCGACGACGATCACCGGACGAGGGCCTTCCGCAGAGGACGTCCCGCCGACATCCCAGGACCTCCCGTACGAGGTTCAGCGTCCACCGTTCCGGTAGCGCCCCGGCGTGACCCCGACCAGCCTCTTGAAGTGCCGGGTGAGATGGGCCTGGTCGTAGAACCCGGCCACCGGGGCCACCTCGCCCGGTGGCAGCCCGTCGAGCAGCAGCCGCCGGGCCCGCCCGACCCGCCGGGACATCAGGTACTGGTGCGGGGCGATGCCGTACGCACCGCTGAACGCCCGGACGAGATGCGCCGGATGGGCGTGCAGCAGCCGGCCCGCGTCCTCCAGCGAGATCCCCTCGACGACCCGCGCGTCCAGCAACTCCCGCAGCTCACGGGCGAGTACAGGATCCCCGAGCCGGCCCTGCCGGGGCCGCCGGCGCAGATGGTCCCGCAGCCGCTCGGCGACGAGGGCCAGCCGGCTCTCCGCCTCCAGCTCGTCGCCGGGCCGGGCCAGGGCGGAGTGCAACTGCCCGACCCGCCGCCGGAGTACGGGGTCCCGCAGGTCGGGGGAGTCCACGGCCGGTCCGATGAACTCCTCCCCGAGCCGGCTGCCGTCCAGGTAGACCACCCGCTTGCGGAAGCCTCCCGGCGTGGCCGGCGACCCGTTGTGCGGCACGTGCGGCGGCAGCAGCGACACGGTGTCGTGCGGGGTGCCGTGCTCGTGCCGGTCCAGGTCGTACCGTACGGCCCCGTCGTCCACGATCAGCAGCGTCCAGGCGTCGTGGACGTGCATCGGATAGGCGTACTCGGTGAAGCGGGCGTGGAAGACCTCGGTGACGCCCGGCACCCGGGGGCGCCACGCGGTGACTTCCTGCCCGGCGGCCATGCAAGGAACGTACAAGACGCGGCCGCGCTCCAGCGGCGAGTCTCACTCCATGAACACCGAACCGAACACCGAACCGAACGCCGGCCCCGGCACCGCCCCCGTCCGCTTCGACACGAAGATCGCCGTCCTGCTGCGCGACGACCTGGAGACCTGGCAGCGGCTGAACGTCACCGCGTTCCTGGTCAGCGGCCTGGGCACCACGGTCCCCGAGGTGATCGGCGCCCCGTACGAGGACGCGGACGGAGTGCCGTACCTGCCCATGTTCCGCCAGCCGGTGCTGGTCTTCGAGGGCGGGAAGGAGACCCTGCGGGCGGCCCACGACAGGGCACTGGGCCGCGCCCTGCCCTGTGCGGTGTTCACGGCGGACCTGTTCGCCACGGGCCACGACCGTGACAACCGTGCCGCGGTCCGGGCCGTCCCGACGGCCGACCTGGACCTGGTGGGCCTGGCGGTGTACGGCCCCCGGAACGGCGTGGACAAGGTCCTGAAGGGCGCGCGGATGCATCCGTGACGGTGCACCGGCGGGCCGGTGTTCCTCAGCCGAACATGCCGGGCACGTAGTCGCCGGCGGGCTGCTGGACGATGACGTTCGCCCGGTTGTAGGCGTTGATCAGCGCGATGAGGGCGATCAGGGCGGCGAGCTGGTCCTCGTCGTAGTGCTTGGTGGCGTTCGCCCAGACCTCGTCCGGGACCCCGCCGGCCGCGTCGGCGATCCGGGTCGCCTGCTCCGTCAGCTCCAGCGCGGCCCGCTCGGCGTCGCTGAACACGGTGGCCTCCCGCCAGGCCGCGACCAGGTTCAGCCGGGTCTGCGTCTCCCCGTGGTGCAGGGCCTCCTTGGTGTGCATGTCGGTGCAGAACCCGCACCCGTTGATCTGGCTGGCCCGCAGCTTCACCAACTCCTGCGTGGCAGCGGGCAGCGGGGACTCCGCGATCACCTTCCCTGCGGCGTTGAAGTGCTTGAACAGCTTGCCGGCGACGGGGTTGGCGTGGAGGTCGAGCCGAGCGTCCATGGTGTGCTCCCGAGTGGTTGCGGCTGCTTGCACCTCATGGACGGTGGGGGCGACGAGGATGTGACACGGCCGCGTGTGACCCGCGTCACGCCTGCTGCTGCATTGGCACCACGTCCGTCACCGGGAGGTGGGACCGGCCCCCCGCCCGCCAGGACGGACGCCTGAGGGCGTGTGAGGCTCACATCAGGCCCCACCCGTCAGGAGGACCCCGTGACGAACCGCACCGCACACCGCCTGCTCGGCACTGCCGCAGCGCTGGTCACCGGCGCCGCAGCACTGCTCGGCACCGGCGCCGGCACCGCCGCCGCTTCCGGGAAGGCCCACTGCGACCGTGCCGAACGCCCGATCTGGAGCGAGGGTCCCAGCCGCAACGTCACCGCCCGCGGTTGCGACATCCCGGACCAGCGGCACCGCTGGTACGTCATCGACATCGACACCCTGGTCCAGCCCCGCCACAGGACCGACTACCTGGGCGAATCCCTCGAGGGCACCAGCACCTTGCACGACAAAACCATGAGGTGCCTGGGCTACACGAGGGACGGGCGCGTGGCGAACTGGTTCGGCTGCGTACCGGATTTGTCCTGACGGCCGTGAAAACGACGCCGGCCCCGGATTCCCCTATGTGATTCCCCGGTGTTCTCGGCGGCCATTCGGAGGATGATCGAAATGCGGGCGGCATCGCGCACACCGATGATCGTACTGAAGGGCGGAGCGGCGTGAGGCCTGCCTGGGGCAGCCGAGCACTCCGCCGAGTCATGCGTCGAAGAAAGAGGAAACCATGACGGCAGCGACGGAGACTCCCACTCGTGAAAAGGCCGGGACAGGCCAGGAAGAGTTCGGCGAGGAATCCGCCATCGGCCCGCTTCTGCTGGCAGCCTTGCTGTCCCGGCGTGAGGAGCGCGGCGAGGAACCGATCATTGAGCACCCGCTCCTCCTGGCCGCGCTCGCGCGCCGCCGCGAGGAGGGCGGCCAGGAGTCGATCATCGAGAACCCCCTCCTGCTCGCCGCGCTCATGCGCCGCCGCCGCGAGGAGAGCGGTGAGGAGTCGATCGCCCATCCCCTCCTGCTCGCCGCGCTGATGCGCCGCCGCCGTGAGGAGAGCGGCCAGGAGTCGATCATCGAGCACCCGCTTCTCCTCGCCGCGCTGATGCGCCGCCGCCGTGAGGAGAGCGGTGAGGAGTCGATCATCGAGCACCCGCTTCTCCTCGCCGCGCTGATGCGCCGCCGCCGCGAAGAGCGTGGTGAGTCGCTGATCCAGCACCCCCTCCTGCTCGCCGCGCTCATGCGCCGCTGACAGCAAACAGCGACACTCTGCCCTCCGGTCCCGGCAGTCGCCGGCATCGGGGGGCAGGTCCCGTACGGCAACGGCAACCGAAGACCTGAGGAAACACAATGGCAACTGAGTCCGGCGACAAATCGGAACGGGATCCCTTGGGGGCCTTCGTCGACGAGATCTTCGAGGAAATCGTGCGCGACGCCGGAATCCCCCATGCCGCCACCGGTGTCAAAAACGGACGGGACCCACTGGCGGGAGCCATGATGGAAGCGGCCGTGGCGTTCCTTTCCCGGCCCCCTTCCCGTTCCTCGGAACTGGAAAGGGTGCTGCTCGCGCAAACCCTCGCGACCGCGATGGCGGAATCCCTCGCGCCCGCCCTGGCAGAGGTGCTGGCCTCGGAGATCATGAAGGTGCTGAACCACCACGCGGCCGCCCAGCGAGGCGGCGGCCACGAAACCGTCGGCGGCTCCGGCCACGGCCACCGCGGCGGGGGCGAGCGATAGCGGCCGGTCACTGGGGCGGGCCGGAGCAGGACGCCGACGAGCGCAGGCCCGGCCGGGAAGCCGGGCCGCGCGCGGCCGGACCGCCGAGGTCCGGCCTGGTGCGGCAGATTCTCAGTGCTTGAAGTAGCCCTTGGCCCCCTCTTTCGCGCCCCGCATCCTGCCTCGCGCTTCGAGGGCGGCCCCCTTCGCCGCGAGATCGTTCTTGTGTACCGCGTGGGCCAGCGTTCGTACGGCCCTTCCCACGACCTGTTCGGCTTTCGCTTTGGCTTTCTCTCCGGCGCTCATCTCGACACCTCCACGCTCACTGGCCGAGTGCCCCCGGGAGAGGGGAGGCATGTCCCGGCGCGCGAGCCCGAGGGATCCCGGCGTTCCCCTACGCGCCGGGAGCGCGGAAGACGACCTGCCGACGGGTGGCCTCGTCGATCTCTTCGAGTGTGAGGAGGGGAGTGGCCCGGGTGGAGAGGGCACCGCTGGCCTTCACGGTGAGGCTGACGGCGGCCATCGACACCGGGTCGGGGAGGTCGATGATGCACACGAGGTCGTCCTGCCCGAAGGCGAAGTACATGGCCTCGACCGTCCCGCCCAGGCCGGCGACGACCCGGTCGACGGCGTCGCGGCGGCCGCTGGCGCCTTCCTTGAGCAGCCCCTTCGTGCCCTCTGGGGTGTAGGTGGCCTGGATGAGGAACTTCGGCATGGGGCCGCTCCCTGTCCGCTTCTTCTCCGACAGCACCATGGCCTACCCGCTGTCACGTCGGCCGCCACCCACCGAACAGCTTGATTCACCCGGAAGCCGAGCGGGCTTCGCCATCTCGCGTTGTCAGTGGGGGCGGCTACGGTGCACCCGCCGACGAGAGCCACACCCTGGGGAGGGGCTTTGGGAGCCAAGACGGGCTTTCTGGTGTACGCCGACGCCGATGTGCCGGGGCTGCTGCGAGAAGCGGGCCCAGCGGACCCCGCACGCACGGCCGGCATGATGCGGCGGCTCTACCCGGGCTGGGAGACGGAGCAAAGCGGGGGCTCGACTCTCTGGGAGGGCGTATACCCCCCGGAGGGGACGGCGTACGCGGCGAGCTGGCCCGGCCTCGAGGTCATCGGCGACCAGAGGGTGATGATCGACTTTCCTTCCCGGCTCCCGGAACACCTCGTGGCGGCGAGCGTCGGCCGGCGGCTCGTGCTGCACGCCATGCACAGCGTCGTGGACTGGCTCGCGTTCGCCGTGTGGGAGGACGGCCGACTCGTCCGCTCCCTGAGCCTGTCCCCGGGCAGCGGCATCATCGAGAACATCGGCGAACCATTCTCCTTCGAACTGCCCTACTGGGCCGGAGACCACCCGGCCGACGTCCTTCCCCTCCCGGACGGGGACGAGGAGCCGTACCCACTGCCGTTCCACCCCCTCGAACTGGGCGAAGACGCACTGCGCGCGCTCTGCGGCTTCGTACTGGAGGGCCGCCCCGAGCCGGACGACATCGACCCGGACAGCATCCGACTGCACGGCTTCCGGGTCCGGGACCCGCACGGCCCCGACCCCGCGGAGCGGCAAGCGGCGTTGCACAGGGTCAGGGAAACCATGGGCCCACCGCGCTTCTTCTCTCTGGGCCCTGACGGCTCACTCACCGAACGCGACGACCTCTAGCCCGGCTCTTCCTCATCCCCCTCACGTCCAAGGCGGTTGCCGCTGCCGGCCTTCGGAGGATGGTCATACCGGCCGGTGACAGGCCGGGCCGTCACCAGATAACCCGCGAAGCCAACGCCCGGCCTGGCCTTCGCCCACCCGTCCGCCTTGTCGACCGGAACCAGCACGGTCGTGCCCGGCACGGGGTGGTTCACTTTGTCCGCAGCACCCGGGGGTATCCCGTAACGACAGTGCACCTCGGCGATCGACACCACCCGCACCGAGGTGGGCGCGCGCCCCTCCTCCTGGCCGTGATGCTCCTCGCGGAAGTCGATCCCCTCCGCACGTTCACTGCCGACGACGTCGACGTAATCCTCCGGATCGACCTCCATCAGCGTCCAGGAGACGACATCCCCCGGCGCGAAGCTCTCTCCGCAGCACTGGATCCGCCAGTCATCGACCCAAATCGTCAACGTCACACCGCCATTGTCGACCGAGTACCCGTCAGCGCCTGAGCGTGGAACAGGTGCACGACCGCCATGGCAACGTCGGCCGGGGCGGCGCCCCCTGCTGGTCTTCGACGCTTGGCCACTGGAAGCCCACGCTTGCCAAGGCGGGCGTCATTCCCAAGGCCAAGAGCCGTGATCACGCCGCCGCCCGAGAGCACGGCATGCACGCCCTGCGGCACTTCTATGTACCTCGGGCACTCCGATCCGGGCTGACGCTCAAGGCGTACGCGCACCTGATGCCGAGCAGCCGGGATCGCGCCCGGAAGGCTCTCGGCAGGGCACTCAGGCCGGAACAATCATGACAAGCGCCTGTGCACGTGCCTGGGAGGGTACGTCCCGAAAGGCCGGTCAACTTCTCTCGTACACCGGAGCGTGCACAGGCATGTGGGATGCAATTGGTACGGTGAGTTCAGTCTTGAGCACGGTGAGTGTGGTCGCTGCGCTCGTCTTCGCGGCTCGACAGGTGGGGGAAGCCAAGGACTCACGCGCGATCACGACCTTGCTGGCAGTGCACAAGGAATGCCAGTCGCCCACCCTGAACAAGATCCGCAGGCGCCTTCGGGATGGCGAGCTCGGCGATCTGGGCCAACTGAACGTCGAAGATCGCAGTGATCTTAGCGATCTGCTGCAGCAGCTTGAGCTGGTCGGCTTCCTCGTAGAGCGACGACTGGTCGATCTGGTGGACGTCAAGAACATCTTCCCGAACCTGCCCAGGACCTGTGCCAAGGCTTGGCCGTACATCGAACATCGTCGAGAACAGGATGCCGAGTACGCCGCCAAGCTTGAGCGTTTGGTCCGACGATACTGAGCCGCTGTCCAGCCACAGCCATGCCGGGCTCGGCCACGGTTTCCTGAGGTTCCAGAGAGGTTCCGGATCATGAAAATGCCTCCCATCCGCGCCGTATGCGCAGGTGGGAGGCCTGATCACGTAGCTTACTTCTTCTTGCCCTGGGTCTTGTCGGGGATCTTGGTGAGTTGGGTTTTTGCTGGTCAGGGGCGGTGGGCGCACGCGTCTGGTGGTCGTCATTGGCCGTCCTTGGCCACTGGTGAGCGGCCTCGGACGGCCCAGAGACGGCCCAGCCTTGCCCGATACGGAGCGTCGTTCGGCTGACGGCCGGCACCTACGTCGCAGGTCCGTCTCGGCCTCAACCGACGAAAGCCCGCCACGACGCCGCGTCAGCCGACCGACCAGGCGCGCGTGTGCCTCGCCACACCCCCACCGGCCTCAGCCACGCTGGTACATCAGCACGTCGCTACCAACACCACCCGATCGCGGCCAGCACCTGGACGTCGCCACGCGACCAGCCTGCCCACGGTTGACTCGATCGAGTTCGGATCATCAGATGAGGTCACCCAGCCCAGGCAACGTACAACCGCCACACCGGTTCCTCTAGCGATGTCAGGCGGTGCGGCTGGAGTGCGCCTGGTGATCCTATGCCCTCGTAGTTGTCCGAATCCGAGACGGTGGCTGCTTGGGGTGGGTATGTTCTGGACCGCCGCAAAGCGAATGGCGGCAGAGAGGGGGCGACGGGTTGACTAATTCGAGCAACCCTGGCAGTTCCGAGGGGGGCAGCGCCAGCGCTGGTGGAACGCAGACGGATTCGGGCGTTACGTCGGCGAACAATCCAGCTGCTTCTGCAACCGCAGTAGCCACAGCAGAGACAAGCTCGCAGTGGAGGGCTGTCGGCCCCAAGCTGCAACATTGGTTCTTCTTCGGAGTCGTTTTCGGTGTGCTACCGATAGCATTAGGCCACCTTATGAACACTTTCAGCCAGAACGGGATCAGCTTGACCGAGCTACTGGGGCGCGGAGAGCTACTCATCGTCACCACGAGCCTGTCGGCTGCTGCAGCAGGTCAGATCATCACCCGCAAGGGGACTGGGCATGAGAACATGCTCGGCTTCCTCGTATCACTCAATATCCTCATCGCCGTCGTGACGGCCGGCCTCTTTGCCTTCGTGTCTTCTGCGGCGCAGACCAAGCTGAAAATTGATGCCGACACCGTTGCTCTCTACTCGACTATTTTCTTCATTGCCACAATCGTGACGGCGGGGTCTAGTGCTTTCATTGTAGAGTGGTGGCAGGGTGATGAATAGTTCCTTTCTGGCGATCATTATCGTATCTGCGGCTACCGCCCTTTCTGCACTCGCCCTGGCAGTCCACGCGTTCCTTTCACGGAGAGATCGCCATAGCGGCAGCGTACAAGTAACCATTGAGCGAGATGGTGCACAGATCACTATCGACGCCTCGAACAATGAGGATCTGCAACGGGTCCTATCGGCCCTTGAAGATCAGACTTCGACGCCGTCGTCGGGCGAAAAGAGTGACGATCAAGAAAGTCAGGCCCCACTCAATGCTTCGTATGTAAAGCAGGGAATTAAGACTTCAAACTCACAGCACTCGAAGAAACCGACCGGAAAAAGGGCCTTTACGATCGGCATCTTGGGTGGTGTTCTGGCAGCGGTTCCGATCCTCTTGATTACGTATCATTATTTGGGCACCGAGGCTGCGCAGAACGAATACATTGAGAAAGCAGATAGAGCTTGCTCAAAGCATCGCGCGGAACTTGAGGAACTTGGTCCGGAGCCATGGCAACAGGAGCCTGAGATCTATACTGCGTACCTAATAAAACGGGAAGCCATAATCCAGTCAGCCCTCAGGGACTGGCGGAAACTCAAGGTCCCCACCGGACTTCAGGGCGATGTTAGTGAGGCTCTTTCTCACGCTGATGCAGCAGCAGGGCAGTTGAAAATTGCAGCTGATCTTGGATCATTGGGGGATATTGAGCAGGCGAATAGTCATATACGCGAGTCGGAACGTTACGCGACGACAGCTATTAGCAAATCTCGCGCGGCCGGCTTGAAAGTCTGCCCTGTCGTCTAATGACGGCTGAGCCAATGGGTGACCGGTCCTGCGGGCCCTATCTTGGCGGGAGTGGAGCGTGGTCAAGGAGTGCGTGTAGATACTCTTCGTCGGTGTCGGTAAGTACTTGGGCCGCCGAAGCGTTGAGCGCGACGCCCAGATCATGCATGAGACGGTCTCTTCCTCAGTTCTGCCCGGTAAAGCACGAAGTTGGGGCCGTGATCTGGCTCGCGCCATAAAACCGTGGAGCCGGACAACAGCCACGCAAGGTGTTCCCACCTTCGCCCGCAGCACGTAGCGCCGCCGGGCGCGGCCAGCCGGGGCGCAGACAGGAGGCAGGGCCGCGCCGCAGAGGCGGCGCGCGCCCGCACTTGCGCGGGCCTTGAACCAGTAAAGAAGGTTGTAACTCAGTTGCCGGAGCTGGTGGTTTGGTCAGTTCCCGAGTCTCGGGCTTCCGCGATGCGGCGGCCGTGTTCGGCAGCTCGTAGCAGTGACTGGGCTACCTGTTCGGCATCGTCGGGGTGCAGGTAGATCTCCTGGGTCCACAGCACGGACAGCCGCACGATGCCGTTCAGCAGGTTCGTTGCCACGTCCACCTCGACGCCGTTGCCGGTTGCGTCGGTGACCGTCAGATCCAAGTCGCTGCTGTAGGCGCTCATGTGCCCGAGCATGCCTGAGGCCCGGCTTCAGGTACGAGGCCGGGCCTTCAATGTCAGTTGAGAGGGGACACCCTAGTTCTGGGGCTGAACTCATAGGCGCAGGGCGGGAGCTCTGTCCGATGGGCTAGCGGTAGGTAGGCCACCGGTCGGATGGTCCAAGTGACGCGGGTGTCGGCGTGTACGACTGACACCGTGCAGGACTCCGACCGCAGTAGGGCTCGCCTGGTCTCGGCGCGGCCGTCGTGCAGCCACTCCCACGCCTCGTCTGAAGCGTCCGGGTCCAAGGCTGGTGAGATCGTGCGGAGTGCCACCGCCACCCATCGGTCGGCCTGCGGTGCCGAGTAGGCATCGAAGGATGCCAGGAGTGCCGGCCCCCGCTGCTCGGTGAGGTCTTCTGTCCAGCACTCGCACCAGAAGCCGCGGCGGGTTGCCTGACTCAGCACGAATGACCTCCCCGCAGTGCTTCTGCGTATAGCTCCGCGGTGACCGTGTGGCCCTGGTCGCTGTCGTGCACGACGACCCGGTGAGCGATGACGCTGACCATGCCTAGACCCCGGCCGTGCTCGGCGTCCTGGTCCTGGTGCTCGACCTTCGGGGCCGTCCCCGTGCCGCCGTCGTCCGTGACCGAGACGGCCACCACCTGAGCGGAGACCGCGACGGCCAGGTGGAAGGTGCCGTGCTCCCGGCCGCTCGCCGTGTGGAGGATCGCGTTCGCGCTCAGCTCGCTCACGATCAGTTCGGCGTCCTCCGCTAAAGGGGAGCCGCGCAGGATGTCACGGGTCCAGCGACGGGCCCGGCTCACCTCTTCCGGGAATCCTGGGCAACTCAGCCCCCAGACCCGAGCTGTACTCGTATACTCGTGCATACAAGTTCCTTTACGCTGGTAGGCCGCCATGTGCAGCGGGTTCGGGCTAGACGAGTTTCACGCCGTCGTGGGCGCGGATGGCTGGCGGGGTCGTCGCGTCGAGTGCGTCCAGGACGCGGATCGCGTACGCCTCGTCGGCAAGCTCGGTGACCTCTTCGCGGGTGGCCCAGCGCAGCGCGCGGGTCTCGTCACCGGTGGTGGGCACACCGTCGGCGGCTTCACAGCGGAAGGCCAGCGAGACGATCAAGCCCGTCATGTTCTTGTAGACGCCGGTCAGAGTCGCGGGAAGCGCGATCTTGATGCCGGTCTCTTCGAGGACTTCGCGCTGAAGGGCTTCCGGGATGGTCTCCTCGCGTTCGAGGACGCCGCCCGGCGGCTCCCAGTGACCGTTGTCCCTGCGCTGGATCAGGAGGGCCCGGCCCTGGTCGTCCACGACGACCCCGGCGACGCTCACGGAGTGCGGGCGTTCAGTGCTCACGTTCCTCGGCCCTCTCGGCTGGCTAGGCTCTCCACCGTAGCAACAGAACTCGCCCACTCGTCTAGATACCTAAAGGAGTACTCACGTGAACCCTCTTCCTTCGGGCCTCCTCGGTGATCTCGACCCCACGAGCGATCGTGCGGTCTTCCGGCAGATCGCCGACCAGCTGCGCGAGGCCATCGACCGTGGGCGATTCCGCGAGGGCGAGAAGCTGCCCTCCGAAGCCGAGCTGGTCGAGCACTACGGAGTCTCCCGGATGACCGTGCGGAACTCCTTCTCCGTCCTCACCGGTGAGGGCCTGGTGCACGCCGAGCACGGCAAGGGCGTCTTCGTCCGGCCGCGTCCCCCCGTGCGCCGGCTCGCCTCCGACCGGTTCGCCCGGCGTCACCGCGAGCAGGGCAAGTCCGCCTTCATCGTTGAGGCCGACGCCGCAGACAGCCATCCCACGGTCGACAGCCTTGAAGTCAAGGAAGAGAAGGCAAGCCAGGACATCTCCACCCGGCTCGGGTCGGTGCGGCGGGTCCTCGCTCGTCGGCGCCGGTATCTCCTCGACGGGCGGCCGGTCGAGTTCGCGACCTCCTACCTCCCGCTCGACATCGCCCGCGGCACTCCTATCGCCGAGCCCAACCCGGGTCCCGGTGGCATCTACGCCCGTCTCGAAGAGCTGGGGCACCACCTCGACCACTTCGAGGAAGAGATCCGCGCCCGCATGCCCTCGCCCGCAGAGGTCAAGCTCCTGCACCTGGCGGCCGGCGTGCCCGTCATCCACCTGATCCGGACCGCCTTCGACACCGAGGTACGTGCCGTCGAGGTCTGCGACACGGTCATGGCGGCGGACGCGTACGTCCTGTCGTACCAGCTCCCGGCGATCTGATCCCGGGAGCGGCGGTAGTGCGCGGGGACGCTTCTCCGAACTCGTACACACCGAAATGCTTACTCGTATAGACGAGTGGACAAGTTGTGTGGCAAGGTGATCCGCGTGATCCCGGGGACCGGGCTCGCAGATCTGCTCTTGTGTAGACGAGTAGACAGTGGTAGTGCCTTGCGCGCCATCCGCGTTGAGACCTCCGCCGCGACGATCCTCCTCACGGAGGCTCCGGAGCCGAAGGTCCGTGACCGCCAGACCGGCGAGATCGCCAAGGACGCGACCAGCGGCGAGGCGCTGATGACCATCGGCGTCGTCTACATCGAGGACGGTGAGTCCTCGCTCATCAAGGTCACCGTTCCCGAGGGTGGCGTCTCCGAGGGCCTGATCCTCGGCTCGCCGGTGTCGCTGCCCGGCCTCGTCGCGCAGCACGCCGAGAAGTGGGTGACCCACGCGCCGGACCCGAACACTCAGGCGTCGATGGAGTCGCAGCTTCGGTTACACGCCTACCCCTACCTGGGTTCGCGCCCTCTCGGCTCCTTCCAGCCCGCTCACATCCGCGATTGGGTGCGGCAGCTCCAGGAGAACGGCGCCCGTGGCTCGTATGCCCGGACGATCTACTCCAACGTGCGTGCCGCCCTGAGCGCGGCCGTGGACGACGGGCACCTTCCCCGGAACCCGTGCGCCGCCCGCTCAGTCCGTCCACCGACTGTGGACAACAAGCGCGTCGCGCCCTGGACGCCGGAACGGGTCTTCGCCGTCCGGGCCGGCATGCCGAGCGCTACCAAGCCATGGTCGACCTGGGCGGCTGCGGCCTTCGGCAGGGCGAGATCCTGGGCGTGGCCGTCGACGCGATCGACTTCGAGGCGGACACTCTCCACGTTGTCCAGCAGCTCAAGCTGAGCCGCAGCAAGCCGGTCTTCGCACCGCCGAAGGGTGGCAAGCTCCGGGACGTACCGTTCCCTGGTCCAGTTGCTGACGCTCTCCGCGCTCACATGAAGCGATTCCCACCGGTAGAGATCACCTTGCCGTGGAAGGTGGCGGACGGACCTCCGGTGACCAAGCGGCTGATCTTCACCGGGCCGCGTGGCGGGCACGTCTGGCGTACGTCGCTCAACGAGGAGGTGTGGAAGCGGGCTCTCGCCTCGGCCGGCGTGATCCCCGAGCGGACGCCGGGCCAGTCGTACGCCGAGTCACGCGAGAACGGCATGCACGCCCTCCGCCACTTCTACGCCTCGGTGCTCCTGGACGCCGGGGAGAACATCAAGGCCCTCGCCGAGTACCTCGGCCACTCGGACCCGGGCCTGACGCTCCGGGTGTACGCCCACCTGATGCCGTCCAGCCAGGAGCGGACCCGCAAGGCTGTGGCATCGGTCTTTGATCACCGGTGACACGTACCCCGTGGTCAGAGCCCAGCGCCGGCGGATCCGTCTCGACATTTCGCTGGCAAGGTTCGCTGAAATGGCGAGCGGACAAAGTTCGCGGACAACGCTCACAAAGTTGATTCGTGATTTCACGCGTGAGAGATTGGAGCGTAGAAACACTGCGGACCTGGATCCGGTTGCCGCCGGACCCAGGCCCTCATGCAGTCAACGAGCCCGGTCGCCTACGAGCAGACCGGGCTCGCTGCATGTACAGCTCCCGGTCGCGACCGTCCTCGCGCGTGACTCGCTCATCGAGCGAGCTGCATCACGCTGATAGCGGTGGTCACCAGCAGGCTGACTCCCGCAAGCCAGACCTGCCACTTCTCAGCGCCGGTCCACCTACGAGGCCTGTCCTTCTCAAGGCTCACCTCTACCGCCTCCCTTCTCCTCCAGCCAGCCCGCTTCTCGGGCTGGAGCCTTGGAACTCACGTGCGCCTACACGGAGTTCAGGGGAGGTTCAGATGAGGCGCGACCAGCATACCGGGCACATCGCTTTTCACCGAGGCACACGGGAACGCTTGACACCGGCCCCGGATCCCCTTCACGGCCCAGCGACGGCCCCAGTGCAGAGACAAGCCCCCTACTCGCGGCAAAACCGCAGGTAGGGGGCTTGATTAATACCGCTTACTTCTTCTTGCCCTGGTTCTTGACCGCCTCGATCGCGGCCGCCGCCGCCTCCGGGTCGAGGTACTTGCCGCCCGGGGTCAGCGGCTTGAAGTCGGCGTCCAGCTCGTAGTAGAGGGGGATGCCGGTCGGGATGTTCAGGCCCGCGATGTCGGCGTCGGAGATGCCGTCCAGGTGCTTGACCAGGGCGCGCAGGCTGTTGCCGTGGGCGGCGACCAGGACCGTGCGGCCGGTGAGCAGGTCGGGGACGATCGCGTCGTACCAGTAGGGGAGCATCCGGATGACGACGTCCTTCAGGCACTCCGTGCGCGGCCGCAGCTCCGGCGGGATGGAGGCGTAGCGGGCGTCGTTCGCCTGGGAGAACTCGGAGTCGTCCGGCAGCGGCGGCGGCGGGGTGTCGTACGAGCGGCGCCAGAGCATGAACTGCTCCTCGCCGAACTCGGCCAGCGTCGCCGCCTTGTCCTTGCCCTGGAGGGCGCCGTAGTGGCGCTCGTTCAGGCGCCACGAGCGGTGGACGGGGATCCAGTGGCGGTCCGCGGCCTCCAGGGCCAGCTGGGCCGTGCGGATCGCGCGCTTCTGGAGGGACGTGTGGACCACGTCGGGCAGGAGATCGGCGTCCTTCAGGAGCTCGCCACCGCGGACTGCCTCCTTCTCGCCCTTCTCGTTGAGGTTGACGTCCACCCAGCCGGTGAACAGGTTCTTCGCGTTCCACTCGCTCTCGCCGTGGCGGAGGAGGATCAGCTTGTACGGTGCGTCGGCCATGGCCTTGAGCCTACCTAAGGGGATTCCGGGACGGGACGCGCACGGGCGCCATAGCACGGCCACCCGAGGGCCGGCTTCGACCGCGCTCCGCGTGTCGCTAAGTTTCGGTTAATTCTCGTACAACCATTCGCCACATTCGTGTGTCTGCTTATCGCCAGGAAGGTTGAGGGGTCAGGAAGAGGAGCACAGAACGTGACCGTGCGTTCCTTTGCGCGGCGGATGCGACCGCGAGTCGAGCGGAAAGCCGCCGAGCGGGTGTGGCAGCTCCGTACCATGCGACGGCGCCGTAAGGCCGCGGTCACGGACCCGGTGCTGCGCCCGGTCGCCGTGCGCGGCCAGCAGTTCTACGGCCGGGTCGTGGACCGGTTCAGCGCCGCCGAGGCGGCCGCCTCGAACCTGGACCTGGTGGTCGGCGCGCTGGAGCAGGAGGGGATCTCCTACTTCCTGGTGTCGTCCCGGGCCCGCTACACGGTCGGCGTGAACGCCGTGGACCGGGAGCGGCTGCTCACGGCGCTGGAGGCGCGGCACGCGGGGACGGCCGTGTTCATCGGCCGGCCGCTGCCCGGCGGCCAGCTCAAGCACCCGGCCCTGTTCCTGGACGGCGTCCTGCCCGCCGCGCTGCGCACCGCCCCGGTGCTGCGCGTCGGCGAGAACCACCTCGGTCCGGCCGGCCAGCTGCTCGCCGGGCCGGAGCTGGCCTGTGACGTGGAGTTCTGGGAGGACGGCGGGGCGCTGCTCGCCTCCGCCGACGGTCCCCGGCGGCTCGCCAAGGTGCAGCCGCAGGCGTCCGAGGACGTCTTCGCCGAGTCGCTCGTCACGCCCCGTAACAACGGGATCACGGACGTGCTGCCGGCGAGCGAGCAGAAGCCGGTCACCGTGCGGGTCGGCGAGCGGGAGCTGCCGAGCTTCGCCCCGCTGACGCTGCCCACCGTGAACCAGGTGACCTTCCCGGTCGACGTCGTCTACACCTGGGTGGACGGCGAGGAGCCGGCGATGCGGGCCAAGCGGGCCCGGTACCAGGAGCACGGCATGGCCGAGATCCTGGACAAGGAGACCAACGCCTCCCGCTACACCAGCCACGACGAGCTGAAGTACTCGCTGCGCTCGCTCGCGATGTACGCCGACTTCGTCCGGCACATCTACATCGTGACCGACGGCCAGAAGCCGCACTGGCTGGACGACACCGCCCCCGGGATCACGGTGGTCGACCACCGCGACATCTTCCCGGCGGACGTGCTGCCCGTCTTCAACTCGCACGCGATCGAGACCCGGCTGCACCACATACCGGGCCTGTCCGAGCACTACCTGTACTTCAACGACGACGTCTTCGTCGGCCGCCGGGTCACCCCGGAGCACTTCTTCTTCGGCAGCGGTCTGATGAAGATCCCGGTGTCGCCGCTGAAGATCGGCGTCGGCAAGCCGCACGCCGAGGAGACGGCCACCAACTCCGCCAGCAAGAACGTGCGGCGGCTGCTGCTGGAGAAGTTCGGGCGGATGACCACGAACAACTTCATGCACACCCCGCTGCCGCAGCAGCGCGGCACCCTGGTGGCGCTGGAGGAGCTGTTCGCGGAGGACATCCGGCGCACCACCGCGTCCCGGTTCCGCTCCCCGCAGGACATCGCCATGACGGCGCCGCTGCTCTACCAGTACGCGCTGATGACCGGCCAGGGCGTGCCCGGGAAGTTCAGCTTCCGGTACGTCAACATCAGCCGGCCCGACGCCGAGCGCCGCCTGAACGATCTGCGCCGCAACCGCCGCTTCGACTTCTTCTGCCTGAACGACGTCGACGTGCCGCCGGAGGAGCGGGAGCAGGTCAGCGTGCGGATGCACGAGTTCCTGGAGAACTACTTCCCCTTCCCGAGCCCCTTCGAGAAGCAGAGCTGACGGGCCGCGGCCATGGCCATCGACCTCCGTCACCGTCTGGCGGCGCCGACGCCGGGACTGCGGGCCGTCCGGGCCCTCCTGGTACGCCTGCGGCTGTGGCTGTCGGCCCGCCTCTGGGTGCTGCGCGCGGCCCCGGCCCGCCGCCGGCTGCGCGCCGCGGTCCCGGGGCTGCGCCGGGTCGCCTGCGGACCGGTACGGCTGTACGGGCGTACGGTCGCCGGGTACACCGCGGCGGAGGCCGCCGCCGCCGACCTGGAGCAGGTGTGCGCCCTGCTGGAGTCGGCGGGCGTGCCGTACTTCCTGGTCCCCGCCGAGCGGGGGCCCGGGGTGCCGCGGCCGGTGGTCGGGGTGGCGGAGTCGTACCGGGGCGCGGTCCTCGCCCAGGCGGGGCGGCACTTCGCGCACAGCGCCGCGTACGTCGGTGCGGTGGGGCCGGACGGTGCGGTGACGAGCGCGGTGCTGTGGGCCGACGGCAGGCTGCCGCGGGCGCTGCGCGGGGCGCCGGTGCTGCGGGCCGGGCTGGTGCGGCTGGGGCCCGGCGGGCAGGTGCTCGGCGGGCTGGAGGCGGGCTGCGACATCGAGTTCTGGCGGTACGGGCGGGAGCTGGGCGCGGACCCGGCGCACCTGACGGTGCCGGGGACCCGGTTGCAGGACGACTTCGGCCCGGCGCTGGTCGCTCCCCGCCGCAACGCCGTGTCCGAGGTGCTCCCGGCGGACTCCTGGCAGCCGGCCGCGACCGCGGCGCAGGCCCCGGGTACGGCGGAGCAGCCGCTGGTCACGATGCCGGAGCAGCGCACGACGAAGGGGGCGGGTGCGCGGCAGCAGCCGACGCCACCGGCGGGCCGACAGCCGGCCGTGACGGTGGGAGAGGAGCCCGGGCCGGCGGTGGGGCAGGGGCCCGGGCCCAACACGGGGCAAGAGCCCGCGCCGGTCGTGTGGCAAGAACCCGCGCCGGCCGCGTGGCAGGAGCCCGCGCCAGCCGTGTGGCACGCGGGAGCCGGGGCCGGTGCCGGTCGGCGGGCCGTGCCGGCGTTCGCCGGCTTCGCCGAGCCGGGGATCGACCAGGTCTGCTTCCCCGTCGACGCCGTGTACACCTGGGTCGACGGCGACGACCCGGTGATGGCCGTGAAGCGCCGGGCCCACCAGGCGCTCTCCGACAACGTCATCGCGCCGCGCGAGACCGGAGCCTCCCGCTACACCAGCCACGACGAGCTGAAGTACGCGCTGCGGTCGCTGGAGATGTACGCCGGTTTCATCCGGAACGTCTATCTCGTGACCGACTCGCAGATTCCGTCCTGGCTGGACCCGGAGGCGGCGGGCCTGACCGTGGTCGACCACCGGGACATCCTCCCGGCCGACGCGCTGCCCGTCTTCAACTCGCACGCGATCGAGAGCCGGCTGCACCACATCCCCGGCCTGTCGGAGCACTACCTCTACTTCAACGACGACGTCTTCATCAACCGCCCGGTGAGCGCCGAGAACTTCTTCCACGGCAACGGCATCGCCCGCATCCCGCTGTCCCCGCTCAAGCTCGGGGTCGGCGCCCCGCACCCGCTGGAGCCGGCGCCGAACTCGGCCGGGAAGAACGCCCGCGAGGTGATCCGGCGCTTCCACGGCAGGTACGTCACGCACAAGTCGCTGCACACCCCGCACCCCCAGCTGCTGTCGGTCATGCGGGAGATGGAGAGCCTCGGCATCGAGGAGCTGGAGCGGACGTCGTACTCGCGGTTCCGGTCCACCACCGATGTCGCCCCGGCGTCCACGCTGCACCACCACTGGGCGATCGCGACGGGCCGGGCCGTGCCGGCCGAGTACAGCTTCCGGTACGTCCAGCTGGGCACCCCGGACATGCGGCGCCGCCTGGCGCGGCTCGCGGCCGGTGAGGACGTGGACTTCTTCTGCCTCAACGACGTGGACACCGCCCCGGCGGACCGGGCGGCGGCGCAGACGGCCATCCGCGCCTTCCTGGAGCGGAAGTACCCGTTCCCCAGCCGCTTCGAGCGGGCGGCCCGGACCCCGTCGTACCCGGCCGCGGGACGGGAGGCCCCCGTGCGGCGCCGCCCGTCGCGCCGTACGTCCGCCCGCGGCCCGATGGACGCCGTCCGCTAATTGAGTGGTGCCGCCGAGGACCCCGTTTGTAAGTTGTGATCTCGATCAGAGCTGCTTACAAACGTGGGGGATCCTCGATGTCGCCAGCCCGTGTGAGACGTGCCGTCCGCGAATCCGTCTCCGGGCTCCCCCCGGCGTTCTGGTGGCTGTGGACCAGCACCCTCGTCAACCGGCTGGGCGCCTTCGTGGCCACGTTCATGGCCCTCTACCTGACCCTCGACCGCGGGTACTCGGCCTCGTACGCCGGTCTCGTCGCCTCCCTGCACGGGCTCGGCGGGGTCGTCTCCTCGCTGGGCGGCGGGGTGATGGCCGACCGGCTCGGCAGACGGCCCACGCTGCTCGTCGCGCAGACCGCCACGGCCGCCTCCGTCGCGCTGCTCGGCTTCATGACCGACCCGGTCGCCATCGCCGGCGTCGCCTTCCTGGTCGGCATGGCCTCCAACGCCTCCCGGCCGGCCGTGCAGGCGATGATGGCCGACATCGTCCGCCCCGAGGACCGGGTACGGGCCTTCTCCCTCAACTACTGGGCGATCAACCTCGGCTTCGCGGTCTCCTCCATGGCCGCCGGGTTCATCGCCGAGGTCAGCTATCGGGCCGGCTTCCTGATCGAGGCGGGGATGACCCTGGCCTGCGCGGTCGTCGTCTTCGCGAAGCTGCCCGAGTCGCGGCCCGCGCCCGCGGCCCGGCAGGCGGAGGCGGAGGTCGGCCTCGGCACGGTGCTGCGGGACGGGCGGTACATGGCCGTCGTCGGGCTCTCCTTCCTCGTCGCCCTGGTCTTCCAGCAGGGCTCGGTCGGGCTGCCGGTGGCCATGGGGCGGGCCGGGTTCTCGCCCGCCGACTACGGCCTGGCCATCGCCGTCAACGGCGTCCTGATCGTCGCCCTGCAGATCCCCGTCACCCGGTTCATCGAGCACCGCGACCCGCGCACCCTGCTGGTCGCCTCCTCGCTGCTCGCGGGGTACGGCTTCGGGCTCACCGCCTTCGCCGGCTCGGTCGGCGTCTTCATGCTCACCGTGTGCGTGTGGACCCTCGCCGAGATCGTCAGCGCCCCGACCCAGACGGGCCTGGTCGTCCGTCTGTCCCCGCTCCACGGCCGCGGCCGCTACCAGGGCATGTACACGCTCTCCTGGTCCGTCGCCGCGCTCGTCGCCCCGCTGATGTCGGGCGCGGTCATCGACCACCTCGGCGCGGCCTGGCTGTGGGGCATGTGCGCGGGCGTGGGGACGGCGGCGGGGCTCGGATACGGCGTCCTCATGCGCCGCCTGCCCCAGGAGCAGGAGGCGCCGGGCCGGGCGGAGACGGAGCCGGAGCAGGGGGTGGCGGTCCGGACGGCGTAGGCGGCCGGGTCGGCGCCGCCGTCAGGTCGTTCCCCGCGTTTTCGCCGCACGGTCCACCGGTTACTTCCCTCGTCCTGGGAACCCGACATCAGGACATATGGGGATTATCCGGTGGATGACTGTGCTGCTGCGGGAGTGATGAGCATGCCGCCCGAGACGTACGGGCCGTCCGTCGGCGGTGGCGGGCCCCCGGAGGCCGAGGTACGGCTGCGGGTCCGGGAGACGCTGGACGCCGCCGCTCGGGACACCGACGACCCCCGGGCCGTGCCCGGGGCGCTGTGCATCGCGTGCGTGCGGCTGCTGCCGGTCACCGGCTCCTCCGTGTCGATCTCCGGCGGCACCGGCATCCGCGTGACGTGGTGTGCCAGCGACCGGGTGGCCGCGCGGCTGGCGGAACTGCAGTACACATTGGGTGACGGCCCCTGCCAGGAGGCCCTCGACCGGGGCGCCCCGGTTCTCGCGGCCGACCTCACCCGGGGCCCCGACGCCCGCCGCTGGCCGATCTTCGCGCACGAGGCGGTGGCCCTCGGCGCCCGCGCGGTGTTCTCCCTGCCGCTCGGCGTCACCGGCGCCGCCATCGGCACGCTCGACCTCTACAGCGAGCAGGTGGGCGGGCTCACCGCGCCCGATCTCCGGGTCGCGCTGTGGGTGCGCGACGCCGTCACCTACGCGCTGATGAACCTCCAGCTCAGCGGCTACGGCGGCAGCGACGAGGACACGGAGGACGCGGTGGCGTCCTGGGTGGCGGCCTCCGAGGCCGACCACACCGAGGTCTACCAGGCCGTCGGCATGGTGATGGTGCAGCTGGACCTCGACTCCGCCCAGGCCCTGGACCGCCTGCGCGCCCGGGCCTACGCCGACGGCCGCACGGTCAGCCAGGTGTCCCGCGACGTCCTCTCCCGCCGCCTGAGCTTCCGTCCGGAGCCGTACGGCGGCGGCCCCGCCTGGCCCTAGCGCCCGCCCACCTCCGCGGATCCGCGGCGGGCCGGTCCCGCGTGCGCCGTGTCCTCATGCCTCCAGTGGTACCGGATGCACCTCGTCCGCGCGGTGGCCGGCGCGTTCGTGGATGCGCTGGACCGCCTCGGCCGAGGGCGCGTCGGAGAGGCAGTAGACGGTGCCGGACTCCGGGTCCGCCCAGGCGTGCTCGAAGTGCACGGACTCCTCCCCTTCGATGGCGAGGTCGGCCCGGTGCGCCTCCAGCAGCTGGTCGGCCGTGATGCCCTGCATCCCGCGGTGTATGTCCATGAACTTGGCCATGGCCCCACACCTCCTGTTCTCGCCGGTCCCGTGTCCCACCCGCACACGTCCATGCTGCGCCCGGCGGACAGGAGGGGCATCCGGGACGGCGAAGGGCCGGTATGAACCCCGTTCACACCGGCCCGGTGTCGCTCAGCCGCACTGGCACGGGTTGCCCGACTGGCACCCGCAGCCGCATCCGGAACCGCAGCCGCACGCGCCGAACAACGGAAGGCTCCTGATCTCGGCGGGCTGGTCGGTCTCGCGCTCCTGCGTGGGATCGGGCGTGACGGGGGATTCGGCCATGGGACCCTCCTAGACCTTGGGCAGGGATGCCCTCGCCCATTCCATGCCCGTTCCGCCGGGCGCATCAACGGCGCACGGAGGCGTTCACGCGCCGGGCCCGGCCCTCCCCGGCGGGGCTACGCGCCGTCGACGCCCTTCACCGGCTGGATGTCCTGCTGGAGCTCGTCCGCGTGCTCACCGGTCACCAGGTAGACGACGCGCTTGGCGACGGCCACGGCGTGGTCGGCGTACCGCTCGTAGTAGCGGCCCAGCAGGGTGACGTCCACGGCCGTCTCGATGCCGTGCTTCCAGCGGTCGTCGATCAGGTGCTGGAAGAGGGTGCGGTGCAGCAGGTCCATCTCGTCGTCGTCCTGCTCCAGCTGGAGCGCCAGGTCGACGTCCTTGGTGATGATGACCTCGGCGGCCTTCGCCATCAGGCGCTGCGCGAGCTGGCCCATCTCCAGGATCGTGGCGTGCAGGTCGTTCGGGACCGCCCGCTCCGGGAAGCGCAGCCGCGCCAGCTTGGCCACGTGCTGGGCGAGGTCGCCGGAACGCTCCAGGTCGGCGGACATCCGCAGCGACGTCACGACGATCCGCAGGTCCGTCGCCACCGGCTGCTGCCGGGCCAGCAGCGCTATCGCCCGGGCCTCCAGGTCGTGCTGGAGCTGGTCGACCTTCTGGTCGGCCTCGATCACGCTCTCGGCCAGCTTCAGGTCGGCGTCCAGCATGGCGGTCGTGGCGCGCCCGATCGCCGAGCCGACCAGCCGGGCCATCTCGACCAGTCCGTCGCCGATCGAGTCCAGTTCCTCGTGGTACGCGTCCCGCATCAGGGTTCCCTCTCATAGGCGTGCTTGGTCCCCACGCTCCCACGTTCCGTCCCGCACGCGTCTGTTTCCGCCACCCCAAATGAACCGGTACTGGCTGCAAGGTGAACTCTGGGCGACGAGTGTTCGAGGTCGGACCTGGACGGCTGTGGTCATGTCGTAGCCCATGCCTAACCTGGAGACATGGACGTGAACGCGGCGGTCGCCGCAGCGGCAGCGATCGCCGGGGTGCTCACCGGTGTCATCGCCGTCCTGGCGTTCCGCTGGAGCGAACGCGACCAGAAGCGACCGACCAGGACTTCCTTGCACACTGATCCCGTACTCCCGCCCGGCGTGGACACCGTGCTGTCGGTGCTGCGCTCCTCCGCCGTCGTCCTCGACGAGGCCGACGCCGTGGTCAAGGCCAGCTCCGCCGCGTACGCCCTCGGGCTGGTCCGCGGCGGCAAGCTCGCCGTCGAGCCCATGCTCCAGATGGCCCGGGACACCAGACGGGACGGGGAGATACGGCAGGTCGAGCTGGACCTGCCCCGGCGCGGCACCGGACGCGGCGAGGCGCTCGCCGTCTCCGCGCGCGTGGCCCCGCTCGGCTCCCGCCTGGTCCTGCTGCTGGTCGAGGACCTGACGGAGGCCCGCCGCATCGAGGCGGTACGACGCGACTTCGTGGCGAACGTCAGCCATGAGCTGAAGACGCCCGTCGGCGCGCTCTCCCTGCTGTCCGAGGCCGTCATGGACGCCTCCGACGACCCCGAGGCCGTACAGCGCTTCGCGGGCCGCATGCAGATCGAGGCGACCCGGCTGACCAACCTGGTCCAGGAGCTGATCGACCTCTCCCGGGTGCAGAACGACGACCCGCTGGAGGACGCCGAACCGGTCCGGGTGGACGAGCTGGTCGCCGAGGCCATCGACCGCTGCCGGCACCAGGCGGGCACCAAGCAGATCACCATCGCCGCCGGAGGCACGGCCGACCTGCACGTCTGGGGCAACCGGGGGCAGCTGGCCGCCGCGCTCGGCAACCTGGTCGAGAACGCCGTCAACTACTCCCCGGCCCGCACCCGCGTCGGCATAGCCGCCCGCCGGGTGGCCGCGCCGGGCGGTGACATGATCGAGCTGGCCGTGACCGACCAGGGCATCGGCATCTCGGACAAGGACAAGGAGCGCATCTTCGAGCGCTTCTACCGCGTCGACCCGGCCCGCTCGCGGGCCACCGGCGGCACCGGTCTGGGTCTCGCGATCGTCAAGCACGTGGTCGCCTCGCACGGCGGGGAGGTCACGGTCTGGAGCGCCGAAGGCCAGGGCTCCACCTTCACCCTCAGGCTGCCGGAGGCGGGCGCGGCCCGCGACCGCGCACAGCAGCACCCCGACCTCGAAGACGAGGCCGGCACCGACGCATCCCCGTACGAACCGCTTCCCGCCCCGGAGGTCCTTCCGTGACCCGAGTGCTCGTCGTCGAGGACGAGGAGTCCTTCTCCGACGCCCTGTCGTACATGCTCCGCAAGGAGGGCTTCGAGGTCGCCGTCGCGGCGACCGGCCCCGACGGCCTGGACGAGTTCGAGCGCAACGGCGCCGACCTGGTCCTCCTCGACCTGATGCTGCCGGGCCTGCCCGGCACGGAGGTCTGCCGCCAGCTGCGCGGCCGCTCCAACGTCCCCGTGATCATGGTGACGGCCAAGGACAGCGAGATCGACAAGGTCGTCGGTCTCGAGATAGGAGCCGACGACTACGTCACCAAGCCGTTCTCCTCGCGTGAGCTGGTCGCCCGCATCCGCGCGGTGCTGCGCCGGCGCGGCGAGCCGGAGGAGGTCACCCCGGCCGCGCTGGAGGCGGGCCCGGTCCGCATGGACGTCGACCGGCACGTGGTCACCGTCGCCGGCTCCAAGGTCGACCTCCCGCTCAAGGAGTTCGACCTGCTGGAGATGCTGCTGCGCAACGCGGGCCGGGTGCTCACCCGCATGCAGCTCATCGACCGCGTCTGGGGCGCCGACTACGTGGGCGACACCAAGACCCTCGACGTCCACGTCAAGCGCCTGCGCGCCAAGATCGAGCCGGACCCGGGCGCGCCGCGCTATCTGGTGACGGTGCGGGGGCTCGGCTACAAGTTCGAGCCGTAGACCGGACTCGCACCCGGGCACGACCGAGGGGGGCGCCCCGGTGGGGGGGGCGCCCCCGGGGTGGTGGGCGCGGGGTGGCGGGGTGTGCGGCGGGGGAG
>NZ_JBEYXJ010000030.1:0-78959 GCF_040645015.1 Streptomyces sp. NPDC046881
CCCGCTAATACTTTTTTTTTTTGGGTTGTTTTTTTTTTATGTGTTTTGTTATCCGTTACCCCATCACCGCCGGCGGGGGGGGGGGCCCGCCCCCCCCCCCCGCGGACGTGTTGCGACCCTTGAAGCACAGCCCGCGAGGTCCCTCCCCACGAGGGCCCCGCCCGGGGCTCACCGGATGTTCGCCATGTCGTTCCTCCAGAACCGGGCATTCGACGGCCCTGCGGGCCGGCGGTGGACGAACTGCGGTGCGGATCAGGGCGGTTGGCCGGCCGCCCGACCCGCGATGGACGACGTCGTGCCTCCAGAGTTGCCCACCGGAACCCCGGCGAACCATCACAGAAGCCGTGATTCGCACGGACGCGTGACGCCGGGCCGATAAACCCACATAGATCTCTTTCGTCACTTCTGCCATGGAAACGAGCGGTACGGACGCCCGCCCGTGCAGGCCCCAGCAGAGATGAATCGTTACTGCACGATTCCGGCCATTCGCGCCCGCCCCCGCGCCCCGACTCGGCCCGCCCTTCCCTTTTTCGAACGCACGTACGAACATGGAGCCATGGCCACCACCGACCGGCAGGCCACGACGCTGGCCCTCGCACACGCCCTGTCAGCCGCCGAACGCGGTCTGGCCGTGATCCCCCTGTCCCGGACGAAGCTCCCGGCCCTGCGCTCCCCGCATCGCGACGACCCCGCACCGGGGCGCCCCTGCCACGGCGCGTGCGGACGCTTCGGCCACGGCGTGTACGACGCCTCCACCGACCCCGTCCGCATCCGCGAGCTCTTCGCCGCCGCGCCCTGGGCCACCGGCTACGGCATCGCCTGCGGGCTGCCCCCGTACCACCTGATCGGCGTCGACCTGGACACCAAGTCCGGCACGGACTCCTCGGCCGCCCTGCGCGAACTGGCCCTGCGCCACCTGTTCACGATCCCGGAGACGGTCGTCGTCCTCACCCCGAGGGGCGGCCGCCACCTGTGGCTGACCGGCCCGCCGGACACCGTCGTACCGAACTCGGCCGGTCGGCTCGCCCCCGGCATCGACATCCGGGGCGCCGGCGGCTACCTCGTCGGCCCTGGCTCCCGCACCGACCACGGCGTCTACACCACCGCGCCCGGCACCGCCCACCTGGCCCCGGCCGCCTGCCCGCCGTCCCTGCTCCGCCTGCTGCTGCCGCCGCCGCGCCCCCACCAGCCGGCGCCGCCCGCCCCCGGCGACCACGGCCGCGGCCTGGTCCACTTCGTCCTGACCGCCCACGAGGGACAGCGCAACACCCGCCTGTTCTGGGCGGCCTGCCGCGCCTACGAGAACGGCATCGGCCCCGCCCTGGCGGAGCCCCTCACCGAGGCGGCCCTGCACACCGGCCTGACCGAACGCGAGGCCCGCGCGACGATCGCCTCGGCGGCCCGCATGACGGGCCACCACCCCTGACGCCCCGAGCCGGGACCTACCGGGCGACCGGGTTCTGGACCCGCTCGGTCTCGTCCTGCACGAGCAGGGACAGCAGGGAGGCCACGGAGAGGCCGGCCTCCGCCGGGTGGCGCAGCACCTTGTCCGGCTCGATGCGGTAGGTGTTCGTGCGCCCGTCCCGGGTGTGGGAGAGGTAACCGTCCTGCTCCAGATCGGAGATGATCCGCTGGACGGCGCGCTCGGTGAGCCGGCAGCGCGCGGCGATGTCACGGATCCGGACGTTCGGGTTGTCGGCGATGGCCGCCAGTACGCGCGCGTGGTTGGTGATGAACGTCCATCCGGTGTGAGGTTCGGGCACTCCAACCATGCCCAGCATTTTAAGGTACTCCGTTGCCGGAACCCAGTTACATGACATATTTTTCACGTATTCGATGACCGGGTCCGCGATGGAGCGCCACGGAAGGAGCCTGAGGTGTCCTGGGATGAAGCCGTCATGCCAAGGCCCGCGAGCAACGCCGCCGGGAGACAGCGGTCCGACCGGGCCGGCGGGCAGGCCGCGGGGGCGGCCGTCGTTCAGTACGAACGGCGGGACGCCTGGGTCGTCGCCCCGCACGGCGCCTACGACCTGCACTCCATCCCGCCTCTGGCGGACGCCCTGGACGCCGCCGCCAGGAAGCATCCGAAGGTGGTCCTGGACGCCTCCGGTGTCGACTTCGCGGACTCGACGTTCCTCAACCTGCTGATCCTCACCCACCAGACGGGCACCCTGCGCGTGGCCGCACCGCCCCGGCAGCTCCAGCGGCTCTTCGAGATCACCGGAACCAACGCCGTCCTGGAGATACGCGAGACGGTGGACGAGGCCGCCGTCTCCTGAAGCCCGCCCCGGACCGGGGTCCCGGCCGGCCGGGGGCGACGCCCTCAGGGCCGTCGGCCGCGGCGCCGTACGATGCGGCGAGATCGGATGCCTGGCCTGTCCGGCCTCGGGTATCCGGATGGTGCACCACAGCACCAGCAAGGATCTTCGCCACTGGTAAGGCAACAGCAATGGCCATCCCGCTTGGGCAGAAGGCGGCAGATGACCGGGCCGGGGAGCGGCGTGAGCCCGTGCGGTTCAGTGCGGCCTTCGCCGCGGGCGCCGCGCGCGCGGCCGACGGGCGGAAGGCGCTCCAGGCCGTCCTGGCGCGCGCCGCGAACGTCGGGCACCCGCCCCTCTCCCCGACCGCGGTCATGGACGCCGAACTCGTGATCAGCGAGCTGCTGACCAATGCCATACAGCACGCTCCCGGCCCCTGCGGGGTCGTTCTGGAGCTGTCCGACGCCGAACTGTCGGTCACCGTGTGGGACACCTCGCCCAGGGAACCCGTACCCAGGCCGCCGGACGAGCGGCGTGTCGGCGGACACGGCCTCCACCTCGTACGCGTCCTCAGCCACCGCTTCATGACCGCGTCGCACGCGCTCGGCAAGCAGGTCGTCGCCCAGCTGCGCCTGCTCCCCGACCCGACGCGGGGTGCCCTCTCCGGTCCGTGACTTCCCCGGTGAGCCAGGAGGTCGGATCTCCGCCACGGGGGCATAAGGGAAGGGAAACCTGAAGCCGTCGCGCGGCGCTCCTCCTGCGGCACCGCGGACGGGGACCGATCTTCCGGAGGCGAGGACATGACGGAGCCGAAGACGGCGGAGACCGGCCCCGCCCGGGCACGGGGAGTTTCCGACGCCCGGCTCACCGACGCACTGAACGCCATCGGGACGGGCGCCTACGTCGCCGACGAGCAGGGCCGCATCATCGCCGTCAACTCCCTCGCCGAGCGCCTGCTGGACCGGCCCGCCGAAGACATGATCGGCCAGGACGCCCACGAGCTGCTGCACCGCGGGCCCCAGGGACAGCCGCTGCCCGCCACCCGGTGCGGCATGCGGCCGGCGTTCCACGCCGGGCGCCCGGCACAGGGCGAGGAGGACTACTTCGCCCGGGCCGACGGCTCCGTCCTGCGCGTCTCGTGGCTGATCGCTCCCTACGCCATCGCCGGCCCCGGAGCCGGCACCCTCGTGGTCTTCCACGTTCCCGAGGCGGTGCCGAGCACCGAGCCGCAGCCGGACCAGGCCGCCGAGCGGATGAGCGAGCTGGAGCGGCTGGCCCTGCTGGCCGAGACCACCACCCAGCTGACCTCCACCTTCGACGTCGACGAGGCGCAGCGCCGACTGGTGCGCCTGGTCGTGCCGCGGCTGGCGGACTGGGTCGTCATCGACCTGATCACCGAGCGCGACGAGGTGTGGCGCACCGCCGTGGTCCAGGCCGACGGCGACACCCTCGTGCACCACGAAGACCTTCAGGGACCGATGCCGCCGATCCCCCAGGAGTCCCCGATGCCCCTCTCCCGGGCCCTGCGCGGCGTCGCCTCCACCCTGGCGGGGCCCGAGACCTACCAGGGCGCCCCGGATTCCGGGATCGCGGTGGAGCAGCGCCGCCTGTTCGACGCCACCGGCATCCACTCCGCGGCCATCGCCCCCCTCCGCAGCACCCGCGAGGTCCTGGGCGCCCTCACCCTCGGCCGCGCCGAGAAGCCGGGCAACTTCACCAACGCCGACCTGCCGCTGATCGAGGACATCGCGCGCCGCGCCGGTGTCGCCCTGGACAACGCCCGCCTCTACCAGCGCCAGCGCGCGGTCGCCGAGACCATGCAGAACCACCTGTTGCCGCAGATGCCGAGCGTGCCCGGCCTGCAGATGACCGTCCGCTACCTGCCCGCCCCCGACGCCTCCCAGGTCGGCGGCGACTGGTACGACGCCTTCACCCTCTCCGACGGCGCCACGGCGCTGGCCGTCGGGGACGTCGTCGGCCACGACCTGGAGGCCGCGGCCGGCATGGCCCAGCTGCGCAACATGCTCCGCGCCTACGCCTGGTCCCAGCGGGAACCCGCCAGCCGGATCGTCGAACGCCTCGACGAGGCGGTCATGCCGATCACCGACGTCGGCATGGCCACGCTCATCTTCGCCCGGGTGACCGAGACGGACGACGGACACTGGCAGCTGTCCTGGACCAACGCCGGCCACCCCCCGCCCCTGCTCATCGACCGCAACGGCCTGGCCCACTACCTCACCGACGGCCACGGTCTCCTGCTGGGCACCGGGGTCTCCGCGCCCCGCCCCGACGCCACCGCACTGCTGCCGCCCGGATCCACGCTGCTGCTGTACACCGACGGCCTCATCGAAGCGCCCGGCCAGACCCTGGACGAGGGCCTGCACCGGCTCCGGCAGCACGCGGCCGCCCTCGCCCACCGGCCCCTGCCGTCCTTCACCGACCAGCTGCTGCGCCGCGTCCAGCCCCCCGGCATCGACGACGTCGCCCTCCTCGCCCTGCGCACACCTCCCCAGGGGAACGCCGGCTGACGGACGTGTCAGGAGGTGAGGACGGAGATCCCGTCTCCGAGCAGTTTCAGTCCGAGGACGAAGAACAGGACGGCCATCACGGCGACGTTGTGCCGAGCCGCCCAGTCCTTCCAGTTCCCGAGCGTGGTCCTGGCCCGTTCCCCGCCGAGGAGGAAGACACCGAGCGGGACCAGCAGGCCGAGCGTGGCGATCACGACGAAGACCGCCAGTGATGCGATCTGCTGCCCGAGAGGAAGACCGGCCGAGCCGATGGCGGCCCCCGCGGCGATGGTCAGCGGGGCGTTCTTGGCGTTGAGCACGGCCAGGGCCGCTCCGAGGCCGAAGACCTTGACCGGGGTGAGGCGGTCGATCGCGCCCATCCACTTCGGCAGCTTCGCCTGCGAGGGATCCTTCGGGCGCCGCCGCCACTGCCGGGCACCGAAGAAGAGGAGGAGCAGGCCCAGAGCGAGCTTGAGGGCCCCCACCCAGGTGGCCGGCTGCTGGTGCGCGGAGGCACCCGCCGGGGAGGCGATCGCCAGCATCACGGCGCCCAGGGCCGACAGTCCGAGGACCCAGCCGACGGTGAACAGGATTCCGTTGAGACGCCCCCGGGGCGTGGCGAGGACGAGGATGACGGCGATGACCGGAAGCGGGCTGACCGCGACGCCGGCCGCCAAACCCAGCACGTCACCGAGGACTGCGCCCATGGTTGCCTCCAGCTGGGATCAGGGTGACGATCCCGTGAGCAATGGTTCGACGGGGAGGAGACCCGGTCGCCTGCCCTGCGTGTGGGGTTCTCGTGCGGAGGTTGCGCCGCGGCTTCACGGCCGCGTGGAAGCGGCGGACCGAGAGATGACGACCCCGTGCTCAGCACGCACGGCCCCGTCCCATCTTCCTGCGCCCGGCTCGATCTGTCCTGGCAGCTTGGGCTCGTGCCGCATTCCTCAGCGGTCAGGATGCGAGGCTGTACATCCGTGGTGAGCATGGACCTGTGAGGGCGACGGTGCCCGGGGCGTGGGTGCTTGGTGACCCTCACACCGATCCGTGGCAGGGGAGTTTCACGATGACTGCAACGGCACAGGCGAATCAGTCGGCTCACCCCGAGCGTCCGGGCAGGGCGGATGGGGTCTGCAGCGAGTTCACCGTGTTCACGGAGATCAAGCCCGGCCATGCGGACGCGCTGCGGAGGGATCTCGCCGCAATGGCCGACGCGGCAGAGGACGAGAGGGTCCATGCGGCGGTGCGCCAGATCGGTACCCTGCACGACGCACGGCACGTGATCTTCGACAACGACACACGGTTCATGTTCGCCAGCGTCTTCGACGGCTCGTGGGACGCGTACATCGACGACTTCGCCAAGACGGTGGTCGGCGAGCGCTTCGACAAGGTCTTCTCGCACAGCGTGGGGTTCCCCGGCGTCAAGGACCCGGGGGCGAAGGACTGGTTCATCGCTCACCAGGCGCCCGCGAATGTCTTCGTCAGCGCCTATCCCGACCTGACCGTGCAACAGATCTACAAGGACCACCGCGTGGAAGAGGCGTTCGAAGAGGTGTTGGACACTCCCGAGTTCCGCGCGGCGCTGGAGAATCCGGCCAACGAGGAGCTGGTGAACACGCCTGCCTTCCAGAAGCTGCTGGAAGAAGCCTCGGCCTAGAACCGGCCACAGCTGTCCCACAGAGCTGCGGCCACTTGGGTGAGCAGCGCCGACGGGCGCAATCCAGCCCTTGGAGGGCTGTCCGGACAGGAACCGATGCGGAGGCCCCGACGGATTATGAGCACGGCAGACAGCGGCAGCGCGGCTGGTGTACGCGTGGAGATCGAGGACGTCCAGAGCGGGGCACTGCGCCCGCGCCCCGTCCCCTACGAGGGACAGTTCCTCTTCCTGCGCGTCGACGACCGCCACGCCGGACGGGCCCTGCTGCGGCGGTTGCTCCCGCTGACCTCCGGCGGCCTGCCGAGCGTGGACCGGAGCCGGGACGCCTGGGTGGCTGTGGCGTTCACCCATCAGGGGCTGCGGGCCCTGGGGGTGCCCCAGGAGTCGCTCGACAGTTTTCCGCAGGCCTTCCGTGACGGCATGGCCGCCCGGGCGGAACTGATCGGTGATGTGGGCGAGAACGCCCCGGCCCACTGGGAGGAACCGTTCGGGTCGGGCGACGTCCACATCGCGTTGAGCGCCCTCGCCTCGGACGCGGCGCAGCTCGGCCGTGAGCTGGAGCGGGCCCGGGTCGCCTACCAGGAAACGCCCGGTGTCCGGGTGATCTGGGAACAGGACGTCCACCAGCTGCCGACCGGACGCACCACCTTCGGGTTCCGGGACGGCATCAGCCATCCGAACATCGAGGGTGTCGGACTGCCCGGTTCCAATCCGCAGGAAGCCCCCATCAAGGCCGGCGAGTTCTTCCTCGGGTACCCGGACGAGACCGGCAATCTGCCTCCCATGCCCAGCCCTGACGTGCTGGGACGCAACGGCACCTACGTCGCCGTCCGCAAGATCCACACGAACGTGGCGGCCTGGCGCCGGTACCTGCGCGACAACAGTTCCAACGCAGAGGAGGAAGCACTCCTGGCGGCAAAGATGGTCGGACGCTGGCCGAGTGGCGCGCCGCTGACGCTGACGCCGGAGCACGACGACCCGGAGCTCGCCGCGGACCCGCAGCGCGTCAACAACTTCCTGTACCGGGAGCACGACGACCGCGGCCTGCGGTGCCCGGCCGGTGCGCACATCCGCCGGAACAACCCCCGGGATGCCACCATCATCGGCGACGCACGGATGCACCGGATCATCCGCCGCGGCACCACCTACGGGCCGCCGCTGCCCGAGGGCGTGCTGGAGGACGACGGCGCCGACCGAGGCCTCGTGGGCGTCTTCATCGGAGCCCACATCGAACGGCAGTTCGAGTTCATCAAGTCCGAGTGGGTCAACGACGGCAACTTCATCGGCTACCCCGGCGAGCAGGACCCGGTGGCCGGCCATCACGGCGGAAGCGGCAGCGTCACCCTTCCCGGCAAGCCGGTCCGCCGCCGCCTGCGGAACCTGCCGAGCTTCGTGGTCACCCGCGGCGGCGAGTACTGCTTCGTACCGGGGCTGCGTGCCCTGCGCTGGCTCGCCGAACTGGAGGACTGAAGGGCAAACCCACCCCCGAGGCGCGGTCTCGCTCTCCGACGAGAGGTCGAAGCCATGGCAGCACAGTTCGTCCCCTACACGCCTGACGTCGAGGTACAGGATCCGGACTTCGACCAGCACGTGCGGACGGTGATCGAGAGGACCGAGAAGTACATCGCCGAATCCGTCCAGGCGGGCGGCACGGGACAGGCCCTGCGTGACGCCCATGCCAAGGGGTACGGACTGGTCCGCGGGACAGTGGAGATCCTCGACGGACTGCCCCCCGAGTACGCCCAGGGCATCTACGCGACGCCAGGAACTCACGACGCACTCATCCGCTTCTCCAACGGCTCGCCGCACGCCGGAGCCGACGCGCGCCTGGGCGCCGCCACCGGCCTGGCGCTGAAGATGTTCGACATCCCCGGCCCGACCCTGCTGGAAGACGAACCGGACACGGGCACCTTCGACTACGCCAACATCAACGGACCGGTCTTCTTCTGCAACACGGTCGAGCACTACCTCTTCATCCAGGAACTGTTCCTGAACGCGCCGGCCTACTTCTCCCAGGGCCGGCCCGGCGCGCACCGCTTCTACACCGAGTTCGTGACCGGCAAGGGAACGCTGGACCGGGACGACTGGGCATGGGACGAGTTCCTGGCCTTCCTCCGCCTGTCGAAGACCCCTCCGGCAAATGTGCTGCTGTCGAGCTACTGGACGATGGGCGCGGTCAGGCACGGCGACTACATCGCCAAGGTGCGCATCACCCCCGACCCGTCCGCCGCCGCCGCGGTGGTCCGGCGCACCATCGACCCGACCTCGGCGGCCGAGGTCTTCCGGCCGGCCCTGCAAGCCGAACTGCAGGAGCGGCCCTACGCCTTCGACATCCAGGTCCAGCTCTGCATCGACCTGGAGCGCATGCCGGTGGAGGACACCACCGTGGAGTGGCCCGAGCAACTGTCGCCGCCCGTCACCGTGGCCAAGCTGCGGCTGGCACAGCAGGACATCTCCGGCCCGGAAAACCTGGCGAAGATGGACTCACTGTCCTACACGCCCTGGCGGGTCACCGCCGAGCACGCCCCCCTCGGCAACATCATGCGAGCCCGCAAAGAGGTCTACCGGCACTCCTCCATCGCCCGCCACAAACTCAACCAGCAACCGCGCACAGAGCCGCGCAGCGCCGACGAGGTACTCGGCCCGCCCCGATGACACCAGCCGCAGCCGCTGTCAGAGGTGAGCCGAGGTACGCGCAGAGGGGGTGCCCCTGAAGCTGGGGCACCCCCTCTGACCTGCAACATCTATGACCTGCGCGGAGGCGGTGGGATTTGAACCCACGGTGACATCGCTGCCACGACGGTTTTCAAGACCGTTCCCTTCGGCCGCTCGGGCACGCCTCCCCGCGCCACCGGAGATCGACGGCGCGGGTACAGATTACCGGCCCGCCGCCGGATCGCGGGGCGGTGGTAGCCGTACCGGGGCGGTCAGCTGTCGCCCTCGCGTGCGGCCAGCGTCAGTTGCGCCGTGTGCTCCTGGCCGCTCCGCTTGTAGGTGATCGTGACCTTGTCGCCCGGCTTGTGGGTCCAGATCTCGCCGATCAGGGTCGGGCCGCTGTCGATCACGTGGTCGTCGAGCTTGGTGATGACGTCGCCGGGCTTGAGGCCCGCCTTGTCCGCGGGGCCGCCCGACTCGACCGCGGCGGAGCCGCTCGTGCCCTGCTCGGTGATCTGGGCGCCGTCGCCGGAGTCCTCCAGGGAGACGGAGGCGCCGATCTTGGCGTACACCGGCTTGCCGGTCTTGATCAGCTGCTGGGCGACGTACTTGGCCTGGTTGATCGGGATGGCGAAGCCCAGTCCGATCGAGCCGGACTGACCGGAGCCGAAACCGCCGCTGCCGGTGGACTGGATCGCGGAGTTGATGCCGATGACCGCGCCGGAGGCGTCCAGCAGCGGGCCGCCGGAGTTGCCCGGGTTGATCGACGCGTCCGTCTGCAGCGCGCTCATGTACGACGCCTTGCTGGAGGAGCTGCCGTCGCTGGAGGCCACCGGGCGGTTCTTGGCGCTGATGATGCCGGTGGTCACCGTGTTGGACAGCCCGAAGGGGGCGCCGATGGCGATGGTCTCGTCGCCGACGGCCACCTTGTCGGAGTCACCGAGGGCGAGCGGCTTGAGGTCGGAGGGGGCGTTCTTCAGCTTGACGACCGCCACGTCGTAGCCCTGCGCGTGGCCGACGATCTCGGCGTCGTACTTCCTGCCGTTCGGGAAGGTGGCCGTCAGCTTGCCGCCGTCCACGGCGTCGGCCACCACGTGGTTGTTGGTGACGATGTGGCCCTGGGTGTCGAAGACGAAGCCGGTGCCCGTGCCGCCCTCGCCGTTGTTGCTCTCCGCCTCGATGGTGACCGTGCTGGGCAGCGCCCTGGCGGCCACGCCCGCGATCGTCCCCGGCGCGCGCTTGATCTGGGCGGCGCTGCTGTCGGAGGAGACGGTGGTGGAGCCGCGGTCGTCCCGGTCCTTGGCCAGGGTGTAGCCGAGGCCGCCGCCCAGGCCGCCCGCGACCAGCGCGGCCACCAGGATCGCCGCCACCAGGCCGCCGCGTCCGCTGCGCGGCTTGGGGGCGGGCTGCTGGTAGGAGGCGCCCCAGGCGGCGCCCGGGCCGCCCGCGCCGCCGTCGCCGTAGGCCGGGGTGGCCGGCGGCGGGGGCCAGGAGCCGTCGGGGGCCGCGGGGGTCTCCTGCGGGACGGGAGGCAGGGGGGCGGTCGGTGCGTTCCCCTCGGGCGCGTGTCCCTGCGGGGAAGCGGTGGGAGAGGCCATCGGCACGGGAGGTGCGGACGGCGCCGGGGGTACCGCGTTGCCCTCGTTCTCGGTGCTCACAGGTCTTCTCCTCGGTCCACGCCTGTTGTCGTCGGTCACGCCGGTCGCACTGTTCTGCAGTCAGCTTTTCCCACGGCCCGTCAGAGCACCATAAGCGGTGGCTGTGGGTCCGCCGGTCCCCTTTACATATGTTTATATAGGATCTTTCGCGCAAAGGTTTTATAAACGAGCGCCCAGCGTCCTGGGGAGCGTCCCGTGCCGCCACGTCTACCCGGTGACGGTGGCACCATGACGCGGTGACCCACGCACGACAGCACACCACCCAGGTCGTCGCCCACCGCGGCGCCTCCGAGGACGCTCCCGAGCACACCCTCGCCGCCTACCGGAAGGCGATCGAGGACGGCGCGGACGCCCTGGAGTGCGACGTACGGCTGACCGCGGACGGACATCTGGTCTGCGTCCACGACCGGCGGGTGAACCGCACCTCCAACGGCCGCGGCGCGGTCTCCGCCCTGGAGCTGGCCGATCTGGCCGCCCTCGACTTCGGCTCCTGGAAGACGCGCGAGGCCTGGCGCGGGCGGGACGAGGAGCCGGACTGGGAACACCGGCCGGAGGACCGCGAGGAGACCTCCGTCCTCACGCTGGAGCGGCTGCTGGAACTGGTCGCGGACGCCGGGCGGCGGGTGGAGCTGGCCATCGAGACCAAGCACCCCACGCGCTGGGCGGGCCAGGTCGAGGAGCGGCTGATCGCGCTGCTGGAGCGGTTCGGCCTGGAAGCGCCGGCCTCCGCCGCCGAGTCGCCGGTCCGGATCATGAGCTTCTCGGCGCGTTCGCTGCACCGCGTGCGGGCCGCGGCCCCGACGCTGCCGACGGTCTACCTGATGCAGTTCGTCTCGCCCCGGCTGCGCGACGGACGGCTGCCGGCGGGCGTGCAGGTGGCGGGTCCCTCGATCCGCATCGTGCGCAACCACCCCGCCTACATCGAGCGGCTGAAGCGGGCCGGGCACCAGGTCCACGTGTGGACCGTGAACGAGCCCGAGGACGTCGATCTGTGCGTCGGGCTGGGCGTCGACGCCATCATCACCAACCGCCCGCGCGCGGTGCTGCGGCAACTGGGCCGCTGAGCCGCCCGGACGCCGCCCCACAGCCGCCCCGAAGCGCACCGTACCGGTCACTTTCGGACAAGGTTCGTCACAGGGAGTGCACCGGCGCGTTCGCTGCGTGCACGGCCGTGCCGAGTGCGTCACCGGAAGGGGATTGGCCGGTTTCCGGTACAGGCCAAGAGGGCATCCACTCCGTGGCGTGGGGCGAAGGAGGTCTCGGGGGTGGCGTTGGTGGTGGCACAGGAGGTGCCCACGTCGTCGAGCATGGCCGTACCCCATGGCCCTGCGGGCGTGGGCAAGGCACGGCACCGGATGCGGGCGCAGCTCCGCAGCGGTGGCGTAGCGGAATCGGTCATCGACGACGCCGTACTGATCCTTTCCGAACTTTTGAGCAACGCCTGCAAGCACGGGCGCCCCTTGGGGGACGCGCCGGCCGGGGACGGGGACGTGCTCGCCGCATGGCGCGTCGACCCGCACGGGCGGCTCATCGTGGAGGTCACGGACGGCGGCGGCCCGACCCGCCCGGCGCCGGCCACCCCGTCGGTGACCGCGCACGGCGGCCGCGGGCTGAACATCATCACGGCCCTGGCCGACGACTGGGGCGTCCGCGACGACGTCCAGGGCGAGGTGACGGTCTGGGTGGTGGTCCACGAGGACGTCCACGACCCCGATGCCGGCTGCCACCGCGACGCTTTCGCTACGCGCGTCACGCACGCGGCGCTGCCGGGCCTCCCGGCGCTGCCCGGCCTGGACTTCACGGAGGCGTTCGAGGACATGGACTGAAGGCGCGCCCGCCCGGAAGGCGCCACCGACTTCACACCACCGGCGTCGAGCGCGCGTGCGTTGTCCACAGGTTCCCGTCGGTCATGGTCCGAACGGCTAGGCTCCCGACGTACGAGAAGAGCCGTAACCGGGAGACACCCACCATGGCCAAGAAGCGACCCCAGACGAAGGCCAAGCCGCAGCCGATCGACGGGGAGATCCCGGTTGTCGGCGCTCGCGAACCCTGCCCGTGCGGCAGCGGCCGGCGCTACAAGGCCTGCCACGGCCGGGCCGCCGCGCACGCCGCGACCGAGCTGGTGCAGCGCCCGTTCGAGGGGCTGCCCGGCGAGTGCGACTGGGTGGCGCTGCGCGAGCTGGTCCCGGCGGCGACGGCCGGGCTGACCCTGCGGGAGGGCCTGCCCGAGGGCGTCCCGTCGGTCACCCTGGCCACGGTGCTGCCGATGGCCTGGCCCGCGCTGCGCCGCGACGACGGCTCGGTCCTGATCGGCCTGCAGAACGACACGGCGTCCGGCGACATCAGCCGCGACCTGGCCGACACGCTGCTGCGCGCGCTGGAGGCCGAGCCCGGCACCCCGGTGCAGGGCCGCCGCGCCCCCGCCGACGGTCCGCGGCTGCAGGACCTGCTCGACCCGGAGGGCGCCTTCGAACCGGTCGTGCACAGCGGCTTCGAGTTCTGGGTGCCGGACGCGGAGAACGCCACCCCGGAGGTGGCCGCCTCCCTGGAGCGGGCCAACGCCGCCGCCATCCCGACCGTGAAGCTGGCCGGCGTGGACGCGGCCTACTGGTGCGAGACACCGGAGAAGAACCACCTGCGCTGGGTCATGCCGCACCCCGAGGAGCAGCTTCTGGACGCCCTCGCGCGCCTGCACGCGGCGGGCCGCTCCAGCCTCGGCGAGGGCACCCGGCTCGTCGGCTCCTTCCGTGCTCACGGCCTCACCGTGCCGGTCTGGGACCTGCCGAGCGGCACCTCCGCCGAGGACGTGGAGAAGCCGGCCGCCGAGTTCGCCGAGCGTCTCGCCGCGGCCCTCGCCGTCCGGGAGCCGCTCACCCCGGACGAGCGCCGGGCGCGCGGGGGGCTGACCAACCGGCAGGTCACGCTCAGCTGAGGGCCCGCGCGCGTCCGTCACGGCTGACCGGTCGGTCAGCCGTGACACCCGGTCGCGCGGCAGGTGACTCCTGTCACAACTCCCGGTTCGGTCAGGGAAATCGGTGTCCGAATAGCCAACCCGGAATTTGCGAACCGCGGATCTCTTGTTACCGTTCCAGTAGCCCGGTTGCTGGTGCATCCCCCGTCGCCAGCAACCGGGCCTTTCCATGCCCGCGTCCGGCACCCGGTGGCACCGGCGACAACTCCGGTGCGCGGATCAGGAGTTGCTGCCCGAGCGGAGCAGCAGCGCCCCGTCCGCGCCGCGCTCGGCGAACTCGGTGACGGCCGTGTAGCCGCCCGGTCCGCCCCGGCTGCGCTCGCGCGGTGTCTCGCAGGTGGCGGGCTCGTCGTCGGCCCCGGTGACGCAGCGCATCTGCACGCTCCGGCCGCCCGGGCCCATCAGGCTCAGCACGGACTCCAGCGACTCGCCGGTGGCGTTGCGGTAGTAGGTGCGTGCCCAGGTGTCCTCGCCCTGCGTCAGCACACAGGTCTGCGCCTCGATGCCGTCGGGCGAGGTCAGCTCGGGGCCGCAGCGGGCGGCGGTGGCCAGTCCCAGGCCGAGCGCGCGGGGGGAGCCGTGCGCGGTGCCCGGGCGGGGCCCGGCGTCACCGCGGGAAGCGACCGGTGCGGAGGCCCGGCCGGCGTCGCCCGTCTGCCCGGCGGACGCCACGGTCAGCGGCAGGGCGACCACGGCCGCCACGACGCTCACGAGGGTGAGCAGACGCAGCCGTCGGGGATCCCGCCGTGGGGCACGGTGGCCGCCGGAATGTCGCAGCATAGGCGGACGATAACGAGCGAGCGGGGCCCGGCCGCCCCGCCCGCGCCGACACCCCTACAACTCGGGCGCGCTCACACCCGTACGAGTGAGGGCGTCGACCACGGCGTCCACCACGGCCTCCACGTCCGGCACCCAGGGCGCGGCCGAGCCGGGCAGCGGGGCCCGCTCCCAGCGGACGGCGCCCTGGCCGGTCTCGGACGGGGGCAGCGCGACGTAGCCGCCCTCGCCGTGGAAGCGCAGCGAGCCGGGGACGAAGTCCTTGGCGTACAGCAGTTCGCCGAGCTGTTCCATGGAGTACGGCTTCACGAGCAGCGACCAGCGGGTCGGCGCGGCGATCACCGGGCCGAGCCGCATGCCGCGCCGGTCGAGCAGGGCGAGGGCGCGGGAGGCGGCGAGCGCCGGCAGGCTGACCGCGCAGGGCGCGTTGCCCCCGGTGGCCAGGATGATGGGGGCGCTCGGCCGGTTGGTCCACCACCAGCGCACCATGCGCGCGTCGGTGGTGGCCGCGAGCAGGCCGGGGTCGAAGGGGTGCGCACCGGGCACCGTGCACTCGGGGTCGGGGCAGGCGCAGCGGGCCCGCCCTTGCGGGTCCGGCGCCACACCGGGGAGAACCGGCCACTGCCATTCCGCCGCGAAGGTCAGGGCCGCGCCGATCAGCTCGGGCCTCCCGCCGTTCCGCCTGGACAGAAGCCTGCGTCGCCTTCCGAGGATCTCGCGCATGAGCGCTCGTTCCTTTCCGTTGCACCGCTGGCAACACCGTGGGCCACATCACACCATGTGTCGATCACTTCACTGTGCGTACCTGTTGGCGCATCACACCCCTGCGCACGGCATGGGGAACCCCGAGGGGTCGAGCGTTGGCCGCGTCCACGTCCATAGTGCGTCTATCAAAAGCACGGGCGTGGCGTGGGGGTGGCGAAGTCTGGCGTTTTGCCGTCGCGCGTATTTCTCTCCGCCTCCGCCACGGGAGGATGGGGCTCGGTCGTCGGTGGCTATGACGCCCGGGTCCGTCGCCAGGTTCCGGGTGGTCCCCAACCACCCCTGGCCTTCTCCGAGTACGTACCCATCACGACCGCTGTGACGCTCCGTCGAGCAAGGCCAGTCGACCGCAATGGACCGATACCTAAGGCAGTTTTTAGCCAACTTGGCAGTAAGGCAAGGGGTTCGGGAAAACCCTTCCCCGACCCATGGACACCAGGAATCCCCGCAGGACAATGCTGGACATCCCCTCACGAGTGCGTGTACATGTGGAGACACTGCTAGCGGCGCAGAATGACATGGGGGTTCGCGATGCTTTTGAGCAATACGCACCGGTCTGAAGGCCGGACGCCATGAACGCCCCGCACCCTCCGAAAGTGGCTGGAATCGATCCCACGGTCCCGACGCCCGCCCACACTGCGCCCGCCTCTTCCGCCGCCGGCGCCGCCTCCGTCCCCGCCCCCCACGCACCCGCCCCCGGCGCCCTGCTGCAGGACCGGCTGGCCGGCTGGGTCTCCGATCTCACGACCCTCCACGAACTCACCGAGCGCCTCTCCCGCACCCACGCCCTCGACCCCGCCCTGCACGAGCTGCTGCGCGCCGGAGCCGCCCTGGTCGGTGCCCGCCGCGGCCTGGTCGTCCTGGAGCCCGCCGACGGCTCCGGCCCCCGCACCACCCTCGGTCTCGGCCTCGGCCGCGCCGACCTCGGGCACCTCGAGACCGTGCCGCGCCGCGCCCTGCCGTACGACACCCGCGCCGAGACCGTCCACCCCGACCTGTTCGCCGAGGACGGCCTGGACCCGCGCCACCGCGAGGTGGCCGCCCGCCTCGGCTACGCCGCCAGCTACGCCCTCCCGCTCGCCACCGAGTCCGCCGGCCGCCTCGGCGCCGTCGTCTGGCTCTACGACGAGCCGGCCGAGCCGGACGCACGCCGGCGCCACCTCGCCGGGCTGTACGTCCGGCACGCCACCGAGCACCTGGCCCGGCTGCTGGAGGTGGAACGCACGCGCGCGTGCATGGCGATCATCACCGGGGAGCTGCTGCCGTCCCGGCTGCCCCGGGTGGCCGGCGTCCAGCTCGCCGCCCGGCACCGCACCGGCCCGCGCGGCGGCGGCGACTGGTACGACGCCCTGCCGCTGCCGGACGCCGCCCTCGGCCTGTCGGTCGGCTCGGTCACCGGCTCCGGGCCCAGCGCGGTGGCCGCCATGGGCCGGCTGCGCGCCTCCCTGCGCGCGTACGCCGTGATGGAGGGCGAGGACCCGGTCGCCGTCCTGTCCGACCTGGAGCTGCTGCTGCGGCTGACCGAGCCCGCCCGCTGCGCCACCGCCCTGTTCGCCTACTGCGAGCCCGCCCTGCGCAAGGTCACGCTGGCCGGTGCCGGGCACAGCCCGCCGCTGCTGGTCGGCGAGCGGCGCACCGAGTTCGCCGAGACCTCCGTCTCGGCCCCGCTCGGCATGCTCGCCTGCTGGGAGGCGCCGAGCGTGGAGATCCAGGCCGAGGCCGGAGAGACGGTTCTGCTCTACACCGACGGGCTGCTGCACCGTACCGGCGACCCGATGGACCGCGCCTTCGCCCGGCTGCACGCCGCCGCCGCGGGCGTCCCGCGCGCGGTGCGGCACGATCCGGGCGCCGTCGCCGACCACGTCCTGCGCGCGGTCCTGCCCGACGGCCTGGACGCCGCCGACAGCAAGGAGGACGTGGTTCTGCTCGCGGCCCGCTTCGACTGAGGGGGCCCCGGCCGAGCGGTCCGGCCTGCCGGCATGACCGGGCATAACAGGTCATCCGGCCCCGCCCGCTCGCGGTACGACCGTACGATGATGGAGGTCCCCGCTCGGCCACAAGCAGGAGCGTCGCGGGCCCCGGGGGAGATCAATGGCGTATCGAGGAGGATCACGTGTCCGACGAGCTCAACCCGGCTGTCCCTGACTCCGCCACCGCGGAGGGCCCGGAGACCGAGGCCGAGGAGACCGTCAAGCAGCGGAAGAACGGCCTGTACCCGGGCGTCTCCGACGAGCTGGCCGAGAACATGAAGTCCGGCTGGGCCGACACGGAGCTGCGTGACCTGGAGCCGATCCCGCAGGCCGCCGAGACGGCGCGCCGGCGCGCCGCGCTCTCCGCCCGCTTCCCGGGCGAGCGCCTGGTGATCCCGGCGGGCAACCTGAAGACCCGCTCGAACGACACCGAGTACCCCTTCCGCGCCTCCGTCGAGTACGCCTACCTCACCGGCAACCAGACCGAGGACGGCGTCCTGGTCCTGGAGCCCGGGGACGGCGGCCACCAGGAGACGATCTACCTCCTGCCCCGCTCCGACCGCGAGAACGGCGAGTTCTGGCTCTCCGGCCAGGGCGAGCTGTGGGTCGGCCGCCGCCACTCGCTCACCGAGTCCGAGGCGCTCTACGGCATCCCGGCCGCCGACGTGCGCGAGCTGGCCGACAAGCTCCGCGAGGCCACCGGCCCGGTCCGCGTGGTGCGCGGCTACGACGCCGGCATCGAGGCGGCCCTGACCGACAAGGTCACCGCCGAGCGCGACGAGGAGCTGCGCGTCTTCCTCTCCGAGATGCGGCTGGTGAAGGACGGTTTCGAGATCGGCGAGCTGCAGAAGGCGGTCGACTCGACCGTCCGCGGCTTCGAGGACGTCGTCAGGGTCCTCGACAAGGCCGAGGCGACGAGCGAGCGCTACATCGAGGGCACGTTCTTCCTCCGCGCGCGCGTGGAGGGCAACGACGTCGGCTACGGCTCCATCTGCGCGGCCGGCCCGCACGCCTGCACGCTGCACTGGGTGCGCAACGACGGCCCGGTCCGCTCCGGCGACCTGCTGCTGCTGGACGCCGGCGTGGAGACGCACACGCTGTACACCGCCGACGTCACGCGCACGCTGCCGGTCAACGGCACGTACAGCGAGATCCAGAAGAAGATCTACGACGCCGTGTACGACGCCCAGGAGGCCGGCATCGCGGCCGTGCAGCCGGGCGCCAAGTACCGCGACTTCCACGACGCCGCGCAGCGCGTGCTGACCGAGCGGCTCGTCGAGTGGGGCCTGGTCGAGGGCCCGGTCGAGCGCGTGCTGGAGCTGGGCCTGCAGCGCCGCTGGACCCTGCACGGCACCGGGCACATGCTCGGCATGGACGTCCACGACTGCGCCGCCGCGCGGACCGAGACGTACGTGGACGGTGTTCTGGAGCCCGGCATGGTGCTCACCGTCGAGCCGGGGCTGTACTTCCAGGCCGACGACCTGACCGTGCCGGAGGAGTACCGGGGCATCGGCGTCCGGATCGAGGACGACATCCTGGTGACGGAGGACGGCAACAGGAACCTTTCGGCGGGCCTGCCCCGCCGCTCCGACGAGGTCGAGGCGTGGATGGCCGCGCTGAAGGGCTGATTTGCGTTTGAATGGCCGGGTACCGGGAGGTGCCCGGCCATTCGGCGTGCTGGTTTCGTCGGGGGTGGCCGGTCGTGCCCGGGCGGCGGAGCCGCATATCGACACAGTCCCGCGCCCCGAGGGGCGCGGGCACTGACGGGGGTGGGATACGTGGACGACTTCTGGTCCGGGGTCGGTGTCGACCTGCATCTGGAACCGGACTCGGTGGACGGCCGCCGAGTGGGTCTGGAGCGGGCGCTCAGGGACGCCGTGCGCGACGGGCGGCTCGGCCCCGGTACCCGGCTGCCCGCCACCCGGCGCCTCGCGGCCGACCTGGGCATCTCCCGGGGGACCGCCAAGGCGGCGTACGACCAGCTGGTCGCCGAGGGCTATCTGACCGCCCGCCAGGGGTCCGGCACCCGGGTCGCCGAACTGCCGGTCGTGGACGCCGAGGCGCCGCAGGCGCACGCCCACGCGCGGGCGCCGCGTTTCGATCTGCGCCCGGGCAGCCCGGACGTCGGCGCGTTCCCGGCGGCCGCCTGGCTGCGCGCGCTGCGCCGGGCCATAGCGACGGCCCCCTCGCTGGCGTACGACTACGGCGACCCGCGCGGCCGGATCGAGCTGCGCACCGCGCTCTCCGGCTACCTGGGCCGGGCCCGCGGGGTGCTCGCGCCGCCGGAGCGGATCGTCATCACCTCCGGGTACGTGCAGGGCCTCGCGCTGCTCACGCGCGTGCTGGACGGCGCCGCCGTCGCCATGGAGGACCCGGGGCTGCCCTTCCACCGGCAGGTGGTGCGGCACAACGGCGGAACGGTCCTGCCGGTCCCGGTCGACTCGCGCGGGGTGCGCCCCGAGGAGCTGGGCGGGGCGGCGGCCGTGGTGGTCACGCCGGCCCACCAGTACCCGACCGGGGTGACCCTGCACCCCGAGCGGCGCCGGGCGCTCACCGACTGGGCCCGCGCGCGGGGCGGCCTGATCGTCGAGGACGACTACGACGGCGAGTTCCGCTACGACCGGCAGCCGGTCGGCTCCCTGCAGGGCATGGCACCGGGCCAGGTCGTCTACCTGGGCACCGCCTCCAAGACGCTCGGTCCCGCGCTCCGCCTCGGCTGGATGGTGCTGCCCCCGGACCTGGTCGACGCGGTCGCCGACGCCAAGCTGCACAGCGACCACCACACCGAGACCATCGGCCAGCTCGCCCTCGCCGAGCTGATCGACAGCCACGCCTACGACCGCCATGTGCGCGCGTGCCGGCTGCGCTACCGGCGGCGCCGGGACCAGCTGCTGGACCGGCTGGGGGCGCGGCGGAGCGTGCGCGGGATCGCGGCCGGGCTGCACGCGCTGATCGAGGTGCCGGACGAGAGCGAGGCGCTGGCCCGCGCGGAGGCGGAAGGCCTGGCACTGGGCACGCTCGGCGAGCACTGGCACGCCCCGGACCCCGGCCGGCCGCAGGGCCTGGTCGTCGGCTACGGCACCCCCCGGGAGCGGTCGTACCCGGAGGCCCTGGAGGCGCTGGCGCGGGTGCTGGAGCCCGCCCGCCGGCCGTCACGCCGTGAGCAGTGAGGGATCCTTCTTCCACTTGAGGATCTTGTCGAAGCTGACCACCGTCCCGCCCCGGCCGGGCCTGGCCCCTACGTGGACGTGGTCGGCGAGTTCGCGGATCAGACACAGACCGCGGCCGTGCTCGGCGTCCGGGCGGGCCGGCCGGGGGTCCGGGGGGCGCGCGAAGCCGGGACCGGAGTCGGAGACCTCGATACGGCACGTCTCGCCGTCGAGATACGCGGTCACCCGGTACGCCTCCGAGGTGCCGGGCCCCGTGTCCCCGCCGTGCTCGACGGCGTTCGCGCAGGCCTCGCTCAGAGCGACGGACAGGTCGTAGGAGATGTCCGGGTCGACGCCCGCCGTCTCCATCGTGCCGATCAGCAGCCGCCGGGCGAGCGGCACGCTGGCGGCCTCGCGCCGCAGATGGAGTGACCACCAGATGCTCATGCTCCAGCCTCCTGGCCGGCTCGACATACCGTTACGTATTGCCGCCCGTAGGCGGTCATAAGCACTCCGTCGACGTGAGTCCGCCCATACGGCCGATGCGCCATGCGAGGAATCGGTGTATGAGACGCGGTGCGCACGGGCCGGACCGTGCGCCCCTGCCGTGGGCGGCGGGCCGGGGCAGTGCGATGATGAGGCCGCCATGTCTGCCCCCCACCCGCGCACGGCGCGTCCCGGAGCCGGGCTCCGGATCCTGCGGGCCGCGGTGTTCGCCGCGGTCTGCGTCGCGCTGGCCGCGTGCGGGCACACCCTGGCCTCCTGCGCGGGCGTCCCGCTGTGGTCGCTCGGCGCGGGCTTCCTCGGCACGCTGCTGGTCGCGGCACCGCTCGCCGGGCGGGCCCGGTCGCTGCCGGGCATCGCCGCGCTCCTCGCCCTCGGCCAGACCGTGCTGCACACCCTGTTCGGACTGGGCCAGCACCAGGTCACGACGGCCGGGACGCCGACCGGGGCGATGGGCGGGGTGCTGAGCGACAGCGCGCTGGTCGAGCGAGCCACCCGGCTGCTGTGCGGGTCGGCCCCGGCCTCCGTCACCCCGGGGCACGCCTTCCGGCTGCTGCTCGACGCGCGTCTCATCGACCGCGCCGGCCGGCCCACGGCCGCCCTGGGCACCCTGGAGCACGCGCACGACGTCACCGGCGCCTCGGCCGGCCTGCTGCCCTCGCTGCCGATGCTGCTCGGCCATGTACTCGCGGCCCTCGCCGCGGGCTGGCTGCTGCGCCGCGGGGACCTGGCCGTGCTGCGGCTGATCGAGCTGTCGGCGCATGGAGTCGCGGAGGGGGCGCTCGTACGGTCCCTGCGCGCTGCGCTCGCGCTGGCTCGCGCCCTGTGCGCCGGGCTGCTCCCCGCCGCCGGGACCGCGCCGCGCGGCCCGCGCCCCGACCGGGACGAGACACCGGCCCCGCACACCGCCGTACTCCAGCACACGGTGATCCGGCGCGGCCCGCCCGCCGCCGCCCTCCTCCTCGCCGCCTGACGCGGCCACCGCTCCCCTCCACGGACACGGACCCCGGTGCGCCGCCGTCGCGCGGCACGCGCGCGTGCGCGTTTTTCCAGGTACGGCCAACACGCCGGCCCCGCTCGCGCGTATCCCTCTTCACCACCGGACCTCACTCAGAGTGGAGTGCTTCCTTCCATGAAGGCTTCTCGTATCGCCGCCGCCGCTGCCGCCGCGGGTACGGCCGTTCTGGCCCTGTCCGCCCCCGCCTTCGCGCACGTCTCCGTGCAGCCCGAGGGCCCCGCGGCCAAGGGCGGTTACGCGGTCGTCGACTTCAAGGTCCCCAACGAGCGCGACAACGCCTCGACCACCAAGGTCGAGGTGAACCTCCCGGCCGACCACCCGATCGCCTCGGTGATGCCGCAGCCGGTCCCCGGCTGGAAGGTCGAGGTCACCAAGTCCAAGCTGGCCAAGCCGCTCACCATGCACGGCGAGAAGATCGACGAGGCCGTCACCAAGGTCACCTGGACCGCGGACGGCAAGGGCATCGAGCCCGGCTACTTCCAGAAGTTCCCGCTCTCCCTGGGCGCCCTGCCCGAGAACACCGACGAGCTGGTCTTCAAGGCGGTCCAGACGTACTCCAACAAGGAGGTCGTGCGCTGGATCGAGGTGCCCCAGGAGGGCAAGGACGAGCCGGAGAACCCGGCCCCGGTCCTGGAGCTGTCCGCCGCCACCGGCGACCACCACGGCACGGCGAGCGCCGAGAACACCGCCGAGAAGACCGAGAAGACGGCCGCCGCCAAGGACTCCGGCGACGACAGCGACACCACCGCCCGCGTGCTCGGCGTGGTCGGCATCGTCATCGGTGTCGCCGGCGTGGCCTACGGCGTCCTCGCGGGCCGTCGCCGGACCGCCGCCTGAGCCTTTCTTCCGCCGCGCGCACCGGGCGTCGCGTGATGCCGTCACCCGACGGCACGCCCGACCCCGGTGCGCGCCGGAGTTCACACATCTGGGACATTTTTCTATGCGCACCAAGACGCTCACCGCGGCCGCACTGCTCGCCGCCGCCACCCTGACCCTGTCCGCCTGCGGCTCCGGGGACGACTCCGGGTCGCCGGTCTCCGTGGTCTCGGGAGGATCCGGCGCGGGCAAGGCCGCCACCGTCCTCGACCAGCCCTTCACCAAGCCGGACCTGGTCCTCACCGACACCCGCGGCAAGCAGTACGACCTGCGCAAGGAGACCGAGGGCCACCCGACCCTCGTCTACTTCGGCTACACCCACTGCCCCGACATCTGCCCGACGACGATGAGCAACATCGCCGTCGCCAAGAAGGCACTGCCCAAGGCCGAGCAGAACGACCTGCGGGTGGTGTTCGTCACCACCGACCCCGGCCGCGACACCCCCGCCGAGATGGGCAAGTGGCTCAAGGGCATCGACCCCCAGTTCATCGGCCTGACCGGCGACTTCGCCAAGATCCAGGCCGGCGCCCGGACCCTGGGCATCTCCGTGGAGCCGACCACGAAGGACAAGAACGGCAAGCTCGTCTCCGTGCACGGCACCCAGGTCGTCGCCTTCTCCCCGAAGACCGACGCCGGTTACGTCCTGTACGGCGAGGACACCTCGGTCGACGACTACACCAAGGACCTGCCCAAGCTCGTCCAGGGAGCCAAGCCGTGAGGCGTCGGGCCGCCTTCCTGGCCGCGGGCGCGCTCACCGGCGCCCTGGCCCTCACCGGCTGCTCGGGCTCCGGACCGGGCCCGGAGCGGGCCGAGCTGTCCGTCAGCGCCTCGTACATGCCCCAGCCCGTCTCCGCCGACATGGCCGCCGGGTTCCTGACGATCACCAACAAGGGCGGCACCGGGGACGAGCTGACCTCGGTCAGCAGTGACGTCGCCGGCGAGGTCACCATGCACAGCACGACCGGCGGGGCCATGGCGGAGAAGTCCTCCTTCGCCATACCGGCCCACGGACGGCTCGTGTTCCGCAGCGGCGGCAACCACCTGATGTTCGAGCAGCTGAAGCGGGCGCCGAAGCAGGGCCAGAAGGTCACCCTGCACCTCGGCTTCGCCAAGTCCGGGCCCCTCACCGTCGAGATGCCGGTGAAGGCCACCACGTACAACCCGTCGACCGGCCACTGAGGGAGGGACCACCGTGACCCGGACCATCACCCCCCGCCTGCGGATCCTGGTGCTGCTGTTCATCACCGTCACCGGCGCACTGCTGGCGGGCGCGGGACCGGCCTCCGCCCATGCGGCGCTGACCGGCAGCGACCCCGCACAGGGGGTGGTGGCCGACAAGGCGCCCACCCAGGTGTCGCTCACCTTCTCCGAGAAGGTGGCGTTGAACGACGACTCCCTGCGCGTCCTCGACCCCAAGGGCAGGCCGGTGCAGACGGGCAGCCCCGCCAACGTGAGCGGGACGACGTACGCCGTGCAGCTCAAGAGCGGCCTCGCCAAGGGCACCTACACCGTCACCTACCAGGTCGTCTCCGCCGACAGCCACCCCGTCGCCGGCGCCTACACCTTCTCCATCGGGGCGCCCTCGCAGACCGTCGTCTCCGGCACCGGGCCGGCCGCCGGCGGCGGAGTCGTGGGCGGGCTCTACGCGTTCGGGCGGTACGTGTCGTACGCCGGCTTCATCGTGCTCGCCGGCGGCGCCGCCTTCGTGCTCGCCTGCTGGCAGCGCGGCGCTGGCGTACGGCCCCTGCAGCGGCTGGTCGTCGGCGGCTGGGTCGCGCTGACCGCGGCCACCCTGTGGCTGCTGCTCCTGCGCGGCTCCTACACCGGCTCCGGGAAGGTCGCCGACGTCTTCGACCTCGACCTGCTCGGCCAGGTGCTCCAGACCAAGACCGGTGCCGCCCTGGTCTCCCGGCTGCTGCTGCTCGCCGCCGCCGCGCTGTTCGTCGCCGTCCTCTTCGGCACCTACACCCGCCGCGAGGACGGAGAGGACAAGCGCGACCTGACCTTCGGGCTCGCGGTCGGCGGAGTGGTCGTCGCGGCCGGGCTCGCGGCCAGCTGGGCCATGGCCGAGCACGCCTCCACCGGGCTCCAGCCGGGCCTCGCCATGCCGGTCGACGTCGTCCACCTGCTGGCCGTGGCCGCCTGGCTGGGCGGCCTCACCGCCCTGCTGACCGCCCTGTACCGGGCACCCGCCGACATCCCGGTCGAGGCCGCCGCCGTGCGGCGCTACTCCCGGGTGGCCTTCGGTTCCGTCCTCGCCCTCGTGGTCACCGGCGTCTACCAGTCCTGGCGGCAGCTCGGCTCCTGGTCGGCGTTCACCGAGACCCGCTACGGACAGCTGCTGCTGGTCAAGATCGCCCTGGTGGCGGTGCTGGTCGGCATCGCGGCCGTGTCCCGGCGCTGGACCGGCCGGCTCACCGACCCGGTCGCCCGTACCGGGAAGGCGACGCGCAGGACCCAGGTCCAGGCCCGCAAGGAGCAGGTCGCCGCCTCGCAGAAGGCCGGCGGCGGCAAGGGCGGCGGCACCGGCGCCCCCGACTCCGGACGTGCCGCCCAGCTCGCCCGGCAGCGCGCGGCCGTGGACGCCGCCCGCGAGAAGCGGCTGCGCGACGCCGACCCGAACCGCTTCGGCCTGCGCCGCTCGGTGCTCGCCGAGGCCGGCGTCGCCCTCGTGCTGCTCGCCGTCACCACCGCGCTCACCCAGACCGAGCCGGGCCGCACCGAGCAGGAGGCCAAGGCGGCCACCTCCGCGTCGGCCGGCTCCGACACCTCGGCGACGTCCGGCGCGCTCACCCTGGACATGCCGTTCGACACCGGCGGCGCCGACGGCAAGGGCGTCGTCAGCATCGACCTCGACCCCGCGCGCGTCGGCGGCAACGAGATGCACGTCTACGTCCAGCGGCCCAACGGCCGGGCCTTCGACGTCCCCGAGGTGAAGCTCTCCTTCACCCTGGAGGCGAAGAAGATCGGCCCGCTCCCCGTGAACCCCGACCACATCGCCACCGGCCACTGGTCGGCGAACGGCGTGCAGATCCCCATGGCCGGCGACTGGAAGATCGCCGTCACGGTCCGCACCTCCGACATCGACCAGGTCACCGTCTCCAAGAACGCGCAGATCGGCTAACCGCACCATGCCCGACCAGTCCGTCCCCCAGGCCCGTACGCCCGAGGCGCCGCCGGCGCGGCCCGCACCCGTCCCCGGCACCGGCGGCATTTCGCGGCGCGCCCTGCTGGGCACCGCCGGCGCCACCGGCCTCGTGCTGGGCGCCGCCGGCGGGGCCGTGGGGTACGCCGCCGCGCCCGCCGGGGCCACCCCGCTGACCTCGGTGGGCTCCGACCGGGCGATGTTTCACGGGAAACATCAGCCCGGCATCACCGAGGGCCTCCAGGCGCGCGGCCATCTCGTCGCCTTCGACCTGGCGCCGGGCGCGGGCCGCAAGGAGGCAGCGGCCCTGCTGCGCCGCTGGTCGGCGACGGCCGAGCGGCTGATGGCGGGCGAGGACGCCCCGCACGGCGACACCGGTGTGGCCCGGGACGCGGGCCCGTCCTCGCTGACCGTCACCTTCGGCTTCGGCCACGGTTTCTTCGGCCGGACCGGCCTGGAGAAGCAGCGGCCGGCCGCCCTGGACCCGCTGCCGGCCTTCTCCTCCGACCAGCTCGACACGTCCCGCAGCGACGGCGACCTGTGGGTGCAGATCGGCGCGAACGACGCCCTGGTCGCCTTCCACGCGCTGCGCGCGATCCAGAAGGACGCGGGCTCGGCCGCGCGGGTGCGCTGGCAGATGAACGGCTTCAACCGCAGCCCGGGCGCCACCGCCCACCCCATGACGGCCCGCAACCTCATGGGCCAGGTCGACGGCACCCGGAACCCGAAGCCCGCCGACGCCGACTTCGACCGGCAGATCTTCGTGCCCGCCTCGGGCGCGCCGGCCTGGATGGCGAACGGCTCCTACGCCGTCGTACGCCGGATCCGCATGCTCCTGGACGACTGGGAGAAGCTGTCGCTCGCCGCCCAGGAGCAGGTCATCGGGCGCCGCAAGGCCGACGGGGCACCGCTGTCCGGCGGCGACGAGACCACCCCGATGGACCTGGAGAAGACCGACGCGCACGGCGACTACGTCGTCCCGCGGAACGCGCACGCGCGGATCACCCGGCCCGACCAGAACGGTGGCGCGGCCATGCTGCGGCGCCCGTTCTCCTACCACGACGGCATCGACGCGGACGGCACGCCCGACGCCGGTCTCCTCTTCGTCTGCTGGCAGGCGGACCCGCTGCGCGGCTTCGTACCGGTGCAGCGCAAGCTCGACCGGGGCGACGCGCTGTCGAAGTACATCCGGCACGAGGCCAGCGGCCTGTTCGCGGTGCCGGGCGGGGCGGCGAAGGGCGAATACGTGGGTCAGCGGCTGCTGGAGGGGTGAACCGGGTTCAAACCACCCGGTCGAGTGGCATTCATGAGACACGTGCAACGGGTCTCCCCGCGGCCATTAGGGTGAGTGACATGCCAGCGAGCTATGCCTATCTCGGCCCGGAGGGCACCTTCACCGAGGTCGCTCTGCGCACGCTTCCGGAGGCGGCCACCCGGGAGCTGATCCCGTACGTGTCGGTGCAGTCCGCGCTGGACGCGGTGCGGGCCGGCGAGGCCGAGGCCGCGTTCGTGCCGATCGAGAACTCCGTCGAGGGCGGCATCACCACCACCCTGGACGAGCTGGTCGCCGGCGAACCGCTGATGATCTACCGCGAGGTGCTGCTGTCGATCACCTTCGCGCTGCTGGTCCGCCCCGGCACGAAGCTCACGGACATCAAGACGGTCTCCGCGCACCCGGCGGCCCAGCCCCAGGTGCGCAACTGGCTGCGCGCCAACCTCCCGGACGCCCTGTGGGAGTCGGCCGCCTCCAACGCGGACGCCGCCCGGCTGGTCCAGGAGGGCCGCTACGACGCCGCCTTCGCGGGCGAGTTCGCCGCCGCCCGGTACGGCCTGGAGGCGCTGGAGACCGGGATCCACGACGCGGAGAACGCGCAGACCCGGTTCGTGCTGGTCGGCCGCCCGGCCCGGCCGGCCGCGCCCACCGGCGCCGACAAGACCTCGGTGGTGCTGTGGCAGCGCGACGACCACCCCGGCGCGCTGCGCGACCTGCTCGGCGAGTTCGCCTCGCGGGGCATCAACCTGATGCTGCTCCAGTCCCGGCCGACCGGCGCCGGCATCGGCAATTACTGCTTCTGCATCGACGCCGAGGGCCATATCGCCGACCGGCGGATGGCGGAGGCACTGACGGGACTGCGGCGGATCTGCCTCCAGGTCCGCTACCTCGGTTCCTATCCCCGTGCCGACATCGCACCGGGCGAGGCCGGACCGACGCCGCCGGGCACGTCGGACGAGGAGTTCATGGCGGCGGCGGACTGGGTGGCGCGCTGCCAGGACGGCCGGTTCTAGCCCCTCCACCCTCGGTCCGCACCCGGTCGTACCTGCATACGAACGTTATCCACAGGAGTTATCCACAGGCGCCCTTCTCGACCTGGGGACAAGTCGACAGGACAGGGCCACCGGGTCGACAAATCGCCCTGGAACCCCCGACGGAGGCCATCCGCCCCTGGGTCACCCTTCGTCCACCTGTTTCCTTTGGTTCATCTTTTGGGGCGACCGTTTTCCACCCGAACGTGGGTGTCGACAGGGTTTGACCCGGGAATTCTTCAGCGCGTTCGCGCTTTCCGGAGTGATCAATTCCGAAATCCACAGACCTTCCACACAGCCTGTGGATAACTCTTGGGAGGGTGTGGATTCCTGTGGACAACCGGGCCGCCAAATCCCGTTTCCCCCAAGGGAATCGGGTCAACCGGGCGCCTGGGGCCTGCTCCGTCCCAGGGAGTGAGACACTTTTCCCTTGACGCACACCGTGGACGTACGGGGCCTGACGGAGTGACACGCTCGGCAATTAACGCATAACGGACGGTAAGCCGCGAATCAGAACTCCCCGGAATAGTGATTCGTGAGCCACGACCCCGCACCGGTAGCCTTGGCCACGTGATTGACCTTCGCCTGCTCCGTGAGGACCCCGACCGTGTGCGCGCGTCCCAGCGCGCCCGTGGAGAGGACGTCGCGCTCGTCGACGCCCTCCTGTCTGCCGACGAGCGGCGCAGGTCCTCCGGCGTCCGCTTCGACGAACTGCGCGCCGAGCAGAAGCAGCTCGGCAAGCAGATCCCCAAGGCCACCGGCGACGAGAAGGCCGAGCTGCTCAAGCGCGCCGAGCAGCTGAAGGCCGACGTCAAGGCCGCCGACGCCGAGCGCGACGCGGCCGACGCCGAGACCCAGGAGCTGCTGCTCCGGCTCGGCAACCTCGTCCACCCCGACGTGCCCGTCGGCGGCGAGGAGGACTTCGTCACGCTGGAGACGCACGGCACGATCCGCGACTTCGGTGCCGAGGGCTTCGCGCCCAAGGACCACCTGGAGCTGGGCCAGCTGCTCGGCGCCATCGACGTCGAGCGCGGCGCCAAGGTCTCCGGCTCCCGCTTCTACTTCCTCACCGGCGTCGGCGCCCTGCTGGAGCTGGCCCTGGTGAACGCGGCCATCGCCCAGGCGACCGCCGCCGGCTTCACGCCGATGCTGACCCCGGCGCTGGTCCGCCCGCAGTCCATGGCCGGCACCGGCTTCCTCGGCCAGGCCGCCCAGGACGTCTACCACCTCGACAAGGACGACCTGTACCTGGTCGGCACCTCCGAGGTCCCGCTGGCGGCCTACCACATGGACGAGATCATCGACGCCGACCGGCTGCCGCTGCGGTACGCGGGCTTCTCCCCGTGCTTCCGCCGCGAGGCCGGCTCGCACGGCAAGGACACCCGGGGCATCTTCCGCGTGCACCAGTTCGACAAGGTCGAAATGTTCTCGTACGTCGCGCCCGAGGACTCCCAGGCCGAGCACCAGCGCCTGCTGGAGTGGGAGAAGCAGTGGCTGACCTCGCTGGAGCTGCCGTTCCGCGTCATCGACGTCGCCTCCGGTGACCTCGGCTCCTCGGCCGCCCGCAAGTACGACTGCGAGGCGTGGATCCCGACCCAGGGCAAGTACCGCGAGCTGACCTCGACCTCGGACTGCACCGAGTTCCAGTCCCGCCGGCTGTCCATCCGGGTCCGCGACGGCAAGCAGGTCAAGCCGCTCGCCACCCTCAACGGCACGCTGTGCGCCGTACCGCGCACGATCGTGGCGATCCTGGAGAACCACCAGCAGGCCGACGGCTCCGTCCGGGTCCCCGAGGTGCTGCGCCCGTACCTGGGCGGCCGCGAGGTCCTGGAGCCGGTGTCCCGGTGAGCTTCCCCTACGGGCTCGTCGCCACCGACCTCGACGGAACGCTGCTGGGCCCGGACGAGACGATCTCGCAGCGCACCCGTGACGCGCTCGCCGCGGCCACCGCGGCGGGCGCCGCGCACATCGTCGTCACCGGCCGCGCGGTCCCGTGGACCCGGCACATCCTGGACGACCTCGGCTACGACGGCCTCGCCGTCTGCGGCCAGGGCGCCCAGGTCTACGACGCCGGGTCGCACCGCCTGCTGACCTCGGTCACCCTGGACCGGCAGCTGGCGGGCGTGGCCCTGGCGAAGATCGAGGCCGAGGTGGGTCCGCTGTATCTGGCGGCCAGCCGGGACGGCCTCGACGGCGAGGTGCTGGTGGGCCCGGGGTACGCGGTCACCGGCTCGCTGCCCGCGACCCCGTTCACGGACGCCTCCGACCTCTGGACGGCGCCGCTGAACAAGATCTACATCCAGCACCCGACGCTGAGCGACGACGAGCTGGCGGACGCGGCCCGGCGGACGGCCGGCGGCTTCGTCACGGTGGCCATGGCGGGCGCGGGCATCGTCGAGCTGCTGCCGCTCGGCCTGTCCAAGGCCACGGGCCTGTCGCTGGCGGCCCGCAGGCTGGGCCTGAAGGCCGCCGACACGATCGCCTTCGGCGACATGCCCAACGACATCCCGATGTTCGCCTGGGCCTCCCACGGCGTGGCCATGGCCAACGCCCACGAGGAACTGAAGGCGGTGGCCGACGAGGTCACGTCGTCCCACGAGGAGGACGGCATCGCGGTGGTGCTGGAGCGGCTGCTCGGCTAGCGGGGCAGCGCGCCGCCCGCCCGGTCACGGCAGGTAGCGGGCCAGGGCCAGATAACTGTCGGCGTCCCCGGCGGCCACGATCCTGCCGTCGGCCTGCACCGCGACGTCGCGCGCGTGGTCGGACGCCCCGGGGGAGAAGTCGGTGACCACCTTGCCGTCACCGGAGAACCCGGTGTCCAGGCCGCCGTCCGTGGTGTAGCGCGCCAGGGCCCAGTCACCGCCCCGGGTGCCGGCGGCGACCAGCTCGCCGTCGGACTGGAGTGCCAGGTCGTGTGCGCGAGCGCCCGCCGCGAACGTCGTCGTCACCTTGCCGTCCCCGTCGAACCCGGAGTCCAGGGAGCCGTCGGAGTTGAGCCGGGCCAGCGCGAACCGGCTGCTGCCGCCGGAGGGCGTGACGTACCCGGCGACCGCCATGTCACCACCCGGGACGAGCACCAGCCCGTACCCCTGGGCCTCCCCGCTGAAGCTCACGACCCGCTTGCCGTCGCCGTCGAACCCGGAGTCCAGGCTGCCGTTCGCGTTATAGCGGACCAGGGCGAAGCCCGGCCGGTAGCCGGGGTTGCCGAGTCCGACACCGCCGGCGACGACGATCCGGCCGTCGGACTGCACCGCCACGTCCTGGGCGATCGAGATGTCGCCCCCGGAGAAGTGCGTGGTCAGCCGGCCGTCGCCGCTGAAGGTGGGGTCCGGGTTGCCGCCGGAGTCGTAGCGGGCCACCGCGATGTCACCGCCGGACTGGCCGACGGCGACGATCCGGCCGTCGGACTGCACGGTGACCGCGTAGGCGTCGGCGGCGCCGTCGTCGCCGAAGTCGGTGATCGTACGACCGCCGTCGCCGAAGCCGGTGTCCAGATCCCCGTCGGGCTGGAAGCGGGCCACCGTGAACCAGCAGCAGCCCTCGGACCCGGGCCGTTGCGAGGTGCCCACGACGACGATCTTGCCGTCCGGTTGCAGCGCGACACCGCGGGACACTTCCTCGCCCTGCTGGAAGTCGGTGGTGACGACGCCCTGGTTTCCGAAGCCGCTGTCCAGGGTGCCGTCGGGGTTGTACCGCTCCATCGCGAAGTCGGGACCGGTGCCCTCGCCGTAGAAGCTTCCGAGCACGACCAGCTTGCCGTCGTCCTGTACGGCGAGACCGTGCCCGTCCTCCGGGGCGGAGAGGTTGAGGCTGACCACTCTTCCGCTGCCGCCGAACGAGGGATCGAGGTCACCGGAGGCGGCCTGCGCGGGACCGGGCGAGGCGAGCAGGAGCGCCAGCGCCGCGGCGGCCGCGGTGCCGGCCCGGACCGGCAGCCGCCGGAGCCGAGGGAGACGACCCCGAAGAGGGCCACGAAGGGAGGAGAACATGCCCGCACATGCTAGAAGCGGCAAAACTGCCTGTACCAGGACACGCTGACCATACGGCCGTACGGGTCCTTCGTCGCGCGACATGCCCCGGCCGGACACCCCCGCGCGGCACATACGCTCATACTTCGGTCCGACCGGCCCGCCCGGACGGCCTGGTTCCGTGCCGGTTGCTAGATTCGGCGGCCATGCGATCACGCGACTACGACCTCGACTTCCGCGACCGCGCCAGCCGGATACGCGCCTGGGGCATCGGTCTGCTCGCCGTGGCGGGGCTGCTGTGGACCTGGTGCGCCGTCCTGCTGCTCACGCCGTACGAGGCGGAGCGCAAGCCGGACGACCAGTACCCCAGGCAGTGCGAGTCCCGTCTGCTCACGGACCGCGGCACCGCCAACGAGGGCCTGTACAAGGGCGATTACTGCGCGAACGAACGCGACTGGCCCGAGGTCCTGGCCGTTCTCGGCCTGTCCGTCCCGGTCTCCCTCGCCGGCGCGGTCCTCCTCACGACCGGCATGGTCCAGCGCACGATGAGCGCCCACGCGGAGGCGATGCGGGAACTGGACAGGATCGCGGACGCACGGGGCGCCTAGCGCCGCGGGGCGGCGACGTCTCGCGGAGGATGCACGGATCGAACGTGCGCGGGCGTTTCCGCGCCCGACCACGACTCGCTCGTGCGGGAACACAGAGCGAGCCGGTGCCTTACCACTCGGCCAATCCTCCGGGTGGGCGGTCCACGCGAGAGCGACATCGCGTGCTCGAAGCGACCGCCCCGGGCAGCTTCCGTGGCTCCACGGAGCGGTAGGGAATCACCCCGGAGCCGGCCTCGGGCTGCCCTGTCGGGAGCTGGGCGTACTGCCGTGCATGGACATCGCCCACCTCCGCTCCCAGTCGGTGACGCCGGGACGATCCCGGCGGATGGTGCACAACCACTGTGCCTCGCCACCGAGTTGGGCGCCACCGAATAAAACCGAACAAACGGCCGCTACCGGCGGCGCCATCTGCGGCGCCGCGCCTTGCCGAAGAACCAGCCGGCCGGAGGCTCCTCGGAGCGCCAGGGCTGCGGCTCCGGCGCCTCGGCCCGCCAGCGCGCGGCGAGCATCCGGGCCCGGGCGGACGGCTCGGAGGTCTCGGCCGCCCGGACGAACGCCTCGTCCAGGACGACGTCGTTCCAGACGTCCTCGCCGGCGGGCCCCCGTCCTTCCTGCGGCGTCTCCTCAGCCATTCCGTGGCCTCCCAGCCGTGATCCGTCCTGCCCAGTGTGCCCGGGGCGGGGTCAAGTCCCCGTCAAGGCCGCAGCGGTCCCTCGGGGCTCACTCCTCGCCCGCCAGCGTCAGCGAGCGCAGCTTCTGCCCGGCGTACCAGGTGGCCAGCACGGTGACCGCCACCAGCAGCACGGTGGCCGTCGGCAGGCCCACCTCGGAGGTCACCAGGTCCCCGCCGGCCAGCTTGTGGGCGACGGCCAGCGACCACTGCTGGACGCTCAGGGTGCGCGCGCCCGGCACCAGGGAGCCGAACAGCGCCTCCCAGACCAGGGCGTAGACCAGCCCGAAGACCACCGCGTGCCGGGAGACCGTGCCGAGCAGCAGGAAGAGCGCCGAGTAGGCGATGGAGGAGACCAGCGCGGCGACCATGTAGGCGACGGCGATCTGCTGGCCGTTGCCGTTCAGGATCAGGCCCGCGATCAGGGTCGGCACCGCCGAGAAGACCATGGTCACGGCGATGGCGACGATCAGCTTGGTGAAGATGATCGCGGGTCGCTTGAGCGGCTTGGACAGCAGGTAGACCACGGAGCCGTCGTCGATCTCCGGGCCGATCGCGCCCGTACCCGCGATGACACCGATGATCGGCACCATGGTGGCGAGCGCGAACCCGCCGAGGACGTCGGCGGCCGTCTGGTCGTCGGCCCCGGTCAGGGCGCGCACGGCCACGGAGATCACGATGAGCAGCAGCGGCAGCGCGCCGAGGATGAGGGCCCGGCGACGGCCGAGCAGGGCCCGGTAGGTGAGCCGGGCGACGGTGGGGTCGTACATCTTCGGCCTCCTACGCCGCGACCAGATACGAGAAGACGGACTCCAGTGACTCGTCGGACGGCGAGACCGTGTGGAGCCGGATGCCGTGGTCACGGGCGACCTTCGGCAGCAGGGCGGTGAAGCGGCCGAAGTCGACGGCCTGGATGCGCAGGGCGCCCTCGGCGTGGTCGACCTCGATGCCGGCCGTGGAGGGGTCGGCGATCAGCGCGGCCGCGAGGGCGCGGTCGTCGCTGGAGCGCACCAGGTAGCGGTGCGGGCGGTCGGTCATCAGGCGGCGGATGCGGCGGAAGTCGCCGCTGGCCGCGTGCCGTCCGGCGACGACGACCTCGATGTGCCGGGCGAGCTGCTCGACCTCCTCCAGGATGTGCGAGGAGAACAGCACCGTGCGGCCCTCGTCGCCCATCCTGCGCAGCAGGTCCATCAGTTGCATGCGCTGGCGCGGGTCCATGCCGTTGAACGGCTCGTCGAGCAGCAGCAGCGAGGGGTCGTGCACGAGGGCGCTGGCCATCTTCACGCGCTGCCGCATGCCCTTGGAGTACGTGGAGATCTTCCGGTCCTGCGCGTACTCCATCTCGACCGTGGCGAGGGCGCGCCGGGCGGCCTTGTCGCCGAGGCCGTGCAGTTCGGCGTTGGCGACGACGAACTCGCGGCCGGTGAGGAAGTCGTACATCGCCTCCCGCTCGGGGACGATGCCGATGTGCTTGTAGATGGACTCGTTGCGCCACACCGGCCGGCCGTCGAGGGTGACCGTGCCGGTGGAGGGGGCGAGGAAGCCGCCCATCATGTTGATCAGGGTGGACTTCCCGGCGCCGTTGGGGCCGAGCAGGCCGGTGACGCCGGGGCCGATGGTCATGGTGATGTCGTTGACGGCGACGACGTTGCCGAACCAGCGGGAGACGTGGTCGATGGAGAGCGTGGTCATCACAGGCCCACCTTCCGGTAGCGGCGGACCAGGAGGCCGTAGCAGGCGGCGGTCAGGCCGAGGACGAACAGGACGTAGACCGCGCCCTCGCCGCCGGACGGGCCGGTCCCGCCGGGGAAGGCGGAGCTGCCGCCGAGGAAGGCGGACTGCACGCCGTCGATCAGTGTGATGGGCGAGAACAGGCCGATCCACGGGACGGCGCTGCTGCTGCCCTGGGTGTCGGCGATGGCCTGGAGGGTGGACACCGCGCCGTAGGAGATGGTCAGTACGGCGATCACGGCGGCGATGCCGAAGCCGCGGCGCGGGGTGAACGCGGCGATGACCAGGCCGATACCGGCGAAGAGCAGTGAGAGCAGGGCCACGGCGACCAGTCCCTGGGCGAATTCCTTGGTCTGGTGGGCAAAGCCCATCTTGGACAGCAGCGCGCCCGCGTACATCACGAGCAGCGGGGCGCCGGTGAGCACGAAGAGCGCCGAGGCGAGCGCCGCGAACTTGGCGCGGACGTAGTCGGCGGTCTCGATGGGCCGCGAGAAGTACAGCGGTACGGTCTTGAAGCGCAGGTCGCGGGAGACCGCCTGGGGTGCCTGCGAGGCGACGTACAGGCTGATCACGGCCTGCATGATGATCGCGTACCGGGTGTAGGCGACCGGCAGTTCGTGCGCCTTGGTGGCGACGGCGACGGCGACCATGATGGCGGCGGGCACGCACATCACCGCGAACAGCAGCATCGGCAGCACCTTGGACTTCACCGAGCGGCCGAGGCCGTAGGAGCCGCGCAGGGACTGCGAGTACAGCGAGCGGCGGGCGTAGGCGCGGCCGAGGCGCGGGCCGTCGTAGCCGCGGTAGCCGATGTCGTGGATGCGGGTCTGGTCGCCGGCGGGCGTCGCCGCCGCGTACGTGGGCTGCTCAACCGCCATGGCCGACGGCCTCCTTCCGCTGTTCGTCGCTGCTGCCGGTGAACACCTCGGAGATGTGGTGCCGGCGCTGTTCCATGCGGACCAGGCCGAGGCCGAGGTCGGCGACCACGTCCCGGACGAGGTCGTAGGTCTCGTCGCCCGTGGCGGTCAGCAGCAGGATGTGGCCGGCGCCGGGCAGGCCGCCGGCCTCCGCGTGCGTGTCGGCCCCGCGCGCGTGGAGCGCCTCGCGGACCGCGCGGGTGCCGTCCGGGTGGGTGTCGCTGTCGGTGACCTCGATCGCGAGGGTCGTCGTGGTCTGGGTGAAGTCGGTGGTGGAGCTGGAGCGCAGGAGCTTGCCGCCGTCGATGACGACGACGTGGTCGCAGGTGCGTTCCAGTTCGCCCAGCAGGTGCGAGGTGACCAGCACGGAGATGCCGAAGTCGGTGTGGATGCGGCGGATCAGGCCGAGCATGTCGTCGCGGCCGACCGGGTCGAGGCCGTTGGTCGGCTCGTCCAGGAAGACCAGCTGCGGGTCGTGCACCAGCGCCTGGGCGAGCTTGACCCGCTGCTTCATGCCGGTCGAGTAGCCGCCGATGGGGCGGTACCGCTCCTCGTACAGGCCGACGTGGCGCAGCGTGTCGGCGGTGCGCTCGCGGGCGGCGGTGGGCGGCAGGCCGGACATGCGCGCCATGTGGACGACGAACTCGGTGGCCGAGACGTCCGGCGGCAGGCAGTCGTGCTCCGGCATGTAACCCACGCGCTCGCGGATGGCGGCGCCCTTGGTGGCGACGTCCAGGCCGAGCACCTCGGCGCGGCCCTCCGTGGCGGGGGCCAGCCCCAGCAGGATCTTGATCAGGGTGGACTTGCCGGCGCCGTTGGCCCCGACGAGTCCGGTCACACCGGGTCCGATGTCCACGGACAGCCGGTCGAGAGCGGTCACCCGGGGGAACCGCTTGCTCAGGCTTTCGGTCGCGATCACAGTCACGTCTTCGACGGTAGTGATCCGGACCACGTCCGTCGTCAGACCTCAGAGCCGTTTGCCCCTCCGCCCCAGGTATTACGGGGCCTTAGGGGTTGCCCACCCACGGGTGGGGCCGGGGACGTCGGAACCGCCGTCGTCCACCGCCCTTGATCCCGCCTATTGACGCCGCCTCTAACAACTGCCAGATTCGCCTGTGTCACGTTACGGACAAGTAGCTTGCTCGACGGACGGAGCGGCATGACGACGGCAGTGAGCGGCGAACCCTCCGTGGACCTGCGGGGGTTCCGGCGGGTGCAGCGCCTCGCCTACGAGTGCGCGGAGGCGGTCGCGGCCCGCCTGGAGCCGGGCGTGACCGAGCGCGAGGCGGCGCGGATGCAGCGCGAGTGGCTGCGCGAGCGCGGGGTGCGGGACTGGTTCCACCTCCCCTTCGCCTGGTTCGGGGACCGCACGGCGTTCGTGAACTTCCGCATCCCGCTGCAGTTCTTCCCGACCGACCGCGCGCTGGCGCCGGGGATGCCGTTCATCCTCGACATGGCCCCGGTGTACGAGGGATACACGGCGGACATCGGCTACTCCGGCTCGCTGGGCGTGAACCCCGTGCAGGACCGGCTGATGGCCGACCTGGAGGCCCACCGCGAACTGATCCTGCGCGAGGTGCGCGAACGGCGCCCGCTGCGGGAGATCTACCAGGACGTGGACCGGCTCATGGTCCGCCAGGGCTACGCCAACCGGCACCGCGCCTACCCCTTCGGGGTGATCGCCCACAAGGTGGACCGGGTGAAGCAGCGCCGCTTCTCCCCGCACCTGTTCGGGTTCGGCACGCAGTCCCTCAAGGGGCTCGCCGCCGACGCGCTGCACGGCCACCGCGAGGGCTGGTCGCCGCTGTGGTCGCCGTACCGCTTCTCGGACCATCCGCCGCAGCCGGGCCTGTGGGCGGTCGAACCGCACCTCGGCTTCCGTGGCACGGGCGCGAAGTTCGAGGAGATCCTGGTGGTCACCGACTCCCGGGACCCCGGGGAGAGCGCGTTCTGGCTGGACGACGATCTGCCGCACGTGCGGCGCTGGGCGGAGGAGAAGTGACACTGCGAGACGCGCGCGAGCGCTGGGTGCGCACCGGCGGGGTCGAGCTGTGCGTGGCCGAACTGGGCGACCCGGAGCAGCCGACGGTGGTCCTGGTGCACGGCTACCCGGACAGCAAGGAGGTCTGGTCGGAGGTGGCCGCCCGGCTCGCCGACCGCTTCCACGTCGTCCTCTACGACGTCCGGGGCCACGGCCGCTCCACGGCACCCCGGCCGCTGCGCGGCGGCTTCACCCTGGCCAAGCTCACGGACGACTTCCTGGCCGTCGTCGACGCGGTCAGCCCGGACCGGCCGGTGCACCTCGTCGGGCACGACTGGGGCTCGGTGCAGTCCTGGGAGTTCGTCACGGTGGCCCGCACGGAGGGCCGTATCGCCTCCTTCACCTCGATCTCCGGCCCGTCCCTCGACCACTTCGGACACTGGATCGACGCGCGCGTGAAGCGGCCGACGCCCCGCCGGGTGGGCCAGCTCCTCGGGCAGGGCGCCAAGTCCTGGTACGTCTACCTGCTGCACACGCCGGTCCTGCCGGAGCTGGCCTGGCGCGGCCCGCTCGGCAAGCGCTGGCCGAAGCTCCTGGAGCGGGTCGAGCGGGTCCCCGGCGGCGACTACCCGACCGGATCCCTCCCTTCCGACGCGGCCCACGGCGCCTGGCTCTACCGGGACAACGTCCGCGCCCGGCTGCGCAGGCCGCGCCCGGACGCGTACGCCCACGTGCCCGTGCAGCTCATCACGCCCCAGGGGGACGCGTTCCTCTCCGAGCGGCTCTACGACGACCTGGACCGGTGGGTGCCGCAACTGACCCGCCGCACGCTCCCGGCCAAGCACTGGGTCCCGCGCACCCGGCCCGACCACGTGGCCGCCTGGATCGAGGAGTTCGTGACCTCGGTGGCCGGCGGACGTCCCGCCCCGGCCGCCACCGGCCGCCATGCCGACCGGTTCGCCGGGCAGTTGGTGCTGGTCACCGGCGCGGGCAGCGGGATCGGCCGGGCGACCGCGTTCGCCTTCGCGGAGGCCGGCGCGCGCGTGATCGCCGTCGACCGCGACGCCGAGGCCGCGGCCCGCACCGCGGAACTGGCCCGGCTGACCGGGGCGGCCGAGGCCTGGTCCGAACCGGCCGACGTCTCCGACGAACAGGCCATGGAGAAACTCGCGGAGAAGGTCCACCACGCATACGGCGTGCTGGACGTGCTGGTCAACAACGCCGGCATCGGCCTGTCGGGCTCCTTCTTCGCCACGACGACCGACGACTGGCGCAAGGTGCTGGACGTCAACCTGTGGGGCGTGATCCACGGTTGCCGGCTCTTCGGGGCGCGCATGGCCGAGCGCGGCCAGGGCGGCCACATCGTCAACATCGCGTCCGCGGCGGCCTACCAGCCCTCGCGCGCCCTGCCTGCCTACAGCACCTCCAAGGCGGCCGTGCTCATGCTCTCCGAGTGCCTGCGCGCCGAACTGGCCTCCCAGGGCATCGGCGTCACCGCCGTCTGCCCGGGCTTCGTCAACACCGACATCACCGCCACGGCCCGCTTCGCCGGCGTGGACGAGGCGGAACAGCTCCGCCGCCGGCAACGCTCCGCCCGCCTGTACGCGCTGCGCAACTACCCGCCGGAGAAGGTGGCGACCGCCGTCCTGGACGCGGTGGCCGACAACAAGGCGGTGGTCCCGGTGACCCCGGAGGCCAGGGGAGCGCACCTGCTGTCCCGTTTCGCGCCGGGGCTGTTGCGGCGGATCGCCCGCGTGGAGCCGAGGCTGTGACCACCGCTGCCCGGCGGCCCGCACCCGCCGGTTGTCCACAGCTTCGCCAATTCCCCTGTGGATAACCGCACTTGCTTGTGGATCAAACCTCCGGAGAAAAACAACCTGCGTGATCCGCGTCTCTCCCCCACCCTGGTCCCATGGACGAACGCCGCACCGTGAAGGTGTCGAAATACCTCTCCCGACACCTGCGCCACCAGCCCGAGCGGATCGGACTCACCCCGGACGCGGGCGGCTGGGTGGAGATCGAGGCGCTGATCGCCGCGGCCACGGCCCACGGCTTCCGGTTCACCCGCGAGGAACTCGATCACGTCGTCGCCACGAACGACAAACGGCGCTTCGTGATCGAGGGCGGCAGGATCCGCGCCAGCCAGGGCCACAGCATCGAGGTCGACCTCGGCCTGCCCCCGGCGGCCCCACCGCCGTACCTCTACCACGGCACGGTCGCCGCGCACCTGGGCGCCATCCGCGCGGAGGGCCTGCGGCCCATGACCCGGCACGCCGTCCACCTCTCCGCCGACCGGGAGACCGCCACCCGCGTCGGCGCCCGCCGGGGCCGTCCCGTGGTGCTGGCCGTCGACGCCGGTGCCATGCACCGCGACGGCCACGTCTTCCAGGTCAGCGCCAACGGCGTCTGGCTGACGGCCGCCGTACCCCCGCGCTACCTGCGCTTTCCCGGCGCCCGCTGAGGGAGTACGGCCCCGGCTCCCCCGCGCACCGCGTGGCCCTACGGCCGCGTACCGTGACCGGTTCGTCCGGCCCCGGCAACGCCGCTTACGCTCGGACCCATGAGTCTGCGTCTGAGCACCGTGATCCTGCCGTACCGCCGCTGGCACGAGGGCGCCCGTGCGGCCTGGGTGCGCGCCGAGCAACTCGGCTTCCACACGGCGTACACCTACGACCACCTGTCCTGGCGCAGCTTCCGTGACGGCCCCTGGTTCGGCGCGATCCCGACGCTGACGGCGGCCGCGGCGGCCACCGACCGGCTGCGCCTCGGCACGCTGGTCACCTCGCCGAACTTCCGCCACCCGGTGACCCTCGCCAAGGAGCTGATCTCCCTGGACGACATCTCCGGCGGCCGGATCACCCTCGGCATCGGCGCGGGCGGCACCGGGTTCGACGCCACCGCCCTCGGCCAGGAGCCGTGGACCCCGCGCGAGCGCGCCGACCGGCTCGCCGAGTTCGTGCCCCTGCTGGACCGGCTGCTCACCGAGGACGCGGTGTCGTACGAGGGCCGGTTCTACTCGGCGCACGAGGCCCGGAACATCCCCGGCTGTGTGCAGCGCCCCCGGCTGCCGTTCGCCGTGGCGGCCACCGGCCCGCGCGGCCTGAAGCTCGCCGCGCGCCACGGCCAGGCGTGGGTGACCACCGGCGACCCGAAGCTGTACGAGAACGGCACGCCGGAGCAGTCCGTCGAGGCCCTGCGCGGGCAGATCGGCAAGCTGTCCGAGGCGTGCGAGGCCGCCGGGCGGGACGTCGCCGGGCTGGACAAGGTCCTGCTCACCGGCTTCACCCCGGACCGCGGCCGGCCGCTCGCGTCCCTGGACGCCTTCGTGGACTTCGCCGGCCGCCACCGGGAGCTGGGCTTCACCGAGATCGTGATCCACTGGCCCGTCCCGGACTCCGACTTCGCCGCGGACGAGAAGGTCTTCGAGCGGATCGCCATGGAGGCCCTCGCCCAGCTGGACTGAGCGGGCCGGGCCGGGCGTCCCGAGCCGCGCCGACCCTGCCGGACGTCATCTGTGTCTCATCCGTGCGCAGTCCCGCACGGCCGTGCGGGCATATGCGCGAGAATGATCGGGTGACCTCAGCGACCAGACAGCCCGGGACCCCTGCCGCCGCCACGCCCGCGCGGCTGATCGCCACCGACCTCGACGGCACTCTGCTGCGCGACGACAAATCGGTCTCCCCGCGGACCGTCGCCGCCCTGGCCGCCGCCGAGGAGGCCGGCATCGAGGTCTTCTTCGTCACCGGCCGGCCGGCCCGCTGGATGGACGTGGTCAGCGCCCACGTCCACGGCCACGGCCTGGCGATCTGCGGCAACGGCGCCGCCGTGGTCGACCTGCACGGCGGCCCCGGCGCCCACCGGTTCGTGAAGGTCCGCGAACTGTGCCGGGACAACGCGCTGAAGGCCGTACGGCTGCTGCGCGACGCGGCACCCGACACGGTGTTCGCGGTCGAGCAGACGTACGGCTTCCACCAGGAGCCGGACTATCCCAAGCTGCACATGGAGATACCCGACAACCTCCTGCCCGCCGAGGAACTGCTCGCCCCGGACGGCCCCGACGCCGACCAGCCCGTCCTCAAGATCCTCGCCTACCACCCCTCCCTCGACCCCGACGCCTTCCTCACCCTGGCCCGGCCGGCCGTCGCCGAACACGCCAACGTCACCCGCTCCAGCCCCAGCGCCCTGCTGGAACTGAGCGGCCCCGGCGTCTCCAAGGCCAGCACCCTCGCCCTGTGCTGCGCCGAGCGCGGCATCTCGCCCGAGGAGGTCGTGGCCTTCGGGGACATGCCCAACGACGTCGAGATGCTGACCTGGGCCGGCCGGTCCTACGCGATGGGCAACGCCCACCCGGACGCCGTCGCCGCCGCGTCGGGCCGCACGGTCGCCAACAACGACGACGGTGTCGCGGTGGTGATCGAACAACTGCTGGCGGAGCAGGGGCGGTAGCGCCGCAGGGCCGGGCGCGACGCCTCGCGCACTCCTCACACCGCCTGCAGCGACTCCGTCTCGGCCTCCCGGCGTGCCATCTCCCGCAGCGGCCCGTCCGCGACGATCAGCTCCTCGTACGGCCCCCGCTGCACCACCCGGCCCACGTCGAGCACGATCACCTCGTCCACCGCGTCCAGCCCGGCCATCCGGTGGGTGATCAGCAGCGTCGTACGGCCCTCCGTGGCGGCCAGCAGATCGGCGGTCAGCGCGTCGGCCGTCGGCAGGTCCAGGTGTTCGGCGGGCTCGTCCAGGACCAGCACCGGGAAACCGGCCAGCAGCGCGCGGGCCAGCGCCAGCCGCTGCCGCTGCCCGCCGGACAGCCGCGCCCCGTGCTCGCCGACGAGCGTGTCCAGGCCGTCGGGCAGCGAGTCCACCCAGTCCAGCAGCCGGGCCCGGGCCAGGGCGCCGCGCAGGTCGGCCTCGGTCGCGTCCTTCCTGGCCAGCAGCAGGTTCTCGCGCACCGAGCTGTCGAAGAGGTGCGCGTCCTGCGCGCACAGCCCGACGAGCCGCCGAACGTCGTCACCGGCCAGCGCGCACGCGTCCACACCGGCGAGCGTGTACGAACCCGCCTGGAGGTCGAGGAACCGCAGCAGCACCTGGGCGAGGGTCGTCTTGCCGGAGCCGGACGCCCCCACCACCGCGACCCGGCGCCCCTGCTCCAGCGTCAGGTCCAGCCCGGCCAGCGCGTCCTGCCGCTGCCCCTCGTACCGCGCGACCACCCCCTTGACGACCACGGGGAACGGCGAGGCGGGCGCCTGCCGGGGCGACTCCGGCTCCCGTACGGGCTCGGGGGCATCCAGCACCTCGTACACGCGCTCCGCGCTGCGCCGCACCCGCTGCCGGTACCGCACGGCGAGCGGCAGCCCGAGTACGGCCTCGAAGGCGGCCAGCGGGGTCAGGACCACCACGGCCATCGCCACGCCGCCCAGCCGGCCGGACGCCACCGCCTGGGCGCCGGACACCGCGGTGGCCGTGACGGTCAGCCCCGAGAACAGCGCGGTCAGCCCGTCGCCGAGCCCGGTGACGGCGGCGGCCCGCGCGGCGATCCGGGTGAGGGCGCCGTCGGCCCGCCGGGCCGCGTCCGCACGGGCCGGCAGCGCACCGGCGACGGCCAGCTCGGCCGTGCCGGTGAGCAGGTCGGTCACCCGGGTCGCGAGTACGCCCCGGGCGGGCGCCAGCCGCTGCTCGGCCCGCCGGGCCACGGTCGCGGTCAGCAGGGGGACACCGGCACCGGCCGCCAGCAGGCCCACGGCGAGCACGGCACCGGCCTCGGGCAGCAGCCAGGTGGTGAAACCGACGGAGGCGACGGAGACGGTCAGGGCGACTCCGGCGGGCAGCAGCCAGCGCAGCCAGTAGTCCTGGAACGCGTCCACGTCCGCGACCAGCCGGGTGAGCAGATCACCGCGCCGGGCGCCGCGCAGCCCCGCGGGAGCCAGGCGTTCCAGCCGGCGGTACACCGCCACCCGGGTGTCGGCCAGCATCCGCAGCACGGCGTCGTGCGACACCAGCCGCTCGGCGTACCGGAACACGGCCCGCCCGATCCCGAAGGCCCGGGTCGCGGTCACCGCCACCATCAGATACAGCACCGGCGGCTGCTGCGAGGCCCGCGAGATGAGCCACCCGGAGGTCGCCATCAGCCCGACGGCACTCCCGACCGCCAGACTCCCCAGCCCCAAGGCCCCGGCCAACCGCCCCGCCCAGCGCCCCCCGTCCCCTCGAACCCGCCCCAGCACACGCCGGCTCCCCCCGGAACCCCTCCGAAACCCTGTCGGGTCACTGTCGAGCCCATCGAGCCGGGATCCTGCAGGCTCGCCGCCGAGCCCGGCCCGCTCCGGCTCACGGGGGCAAAGCTCTCTGGGAGGTGCGCCTTCCCCCGGGCGCCGCACGAGCTCGGCACCTCCCAGCCGTACCACCCTGTCGGCCACCTCCAACAACGCCGGCCGGTGCACGACGAGCAACACGGTCCGCCCCACGGCAAGCCTCCGCACCGCGGCTACGACGTCTCCCTCCGTCCCCCCGTCCAACGCAGCCGTCGGCTCGTCCAGCACCAGCACAGGCCGATCCGCGAGAAACGCCCGGGCCAACGCCAGCCGCTGCCGCTGCCCCGCCGACAGCCCCGCCCCGTCCTCCCCGAGCACGGTGTCGGCACCCTCCGGCAGCCCCGCCACGAATTCCCACGCCCCCGCGTCCCGCAGAGCCCGGCGCACAGCACCGTCGTCGGCCTCCGGCCGGGCCAGCCGCACGTTCTCCGCGATGGTCCCGGCATACAGATGCGGCCGCTGCGGCACCCACGCGATCCGCGACCGCCACTCCGCCAGGTCGATCCCGGCGAGATCCGCGCCCCCGATCCGCACCCGCCCCTCGGTGGGCCGTACGAACCCCAGCAGCACACTCAGCAGCGTCGACTTGCCCGCCCCGCTCGGCCCGACCAGCGCCACCGTCTCCCCGGGCTCCACGGTGAACGACACACCGGTCACCGCATCCGAACCCCGCCCCGGATAGCGAACGGTGACCCCTTCGAAGGCCACGGCACCCGTAGGCACCGCACCGGCACCCGACACCGGCACCGGCGTCTCCAGAACCGTGAAGATCTCCTGAGCCGCGGCCAGCCCCTCCGCCGCCGCGTGGTACTGCGCCCCCACCTGCCGCAGCGGCAGATAGGCCTCGGGTGCCAGCACCAGGATCACCAGCCCGGTATACAGATCCATCTCGCCGTGCACGAGCCGCATCCCGATCGTCACGGCCACCAGCGCCACGGACAGCGTGGCCAGCAACTCCAGCGCGAAGGAGGAGAGGAAGGCGATCCGCAGGGTCCGCAGCGTGGCCTGCCGGTACTCGCCGGTGATCCGCCGGATGGACGCGGCCTGCGCCTTGGCCCGGCCGAACACCTTCAGCGTGGGCAACCCCGCGACGACGTCCAGGAAGTGACCGGACAACCGCGACAGCAACCACCACTGCCGGTCCATCCGGGACTGGGTCGCCCAGCCGATCAGCATCATGAAGACCGGAATCAGCGGCAGCGTCCCCACGATGATCGCCGCCGACACCCAGTCCTCGGTGACGATCCGCGCCAGCACCGCCACCGGCACGACCACGGCGAGCCCCAACTGCGGCAGGTAACGCGAGAAGTAGTCGTCCAGGGCGTCGACCCCACGCGTGGCCAGGGTGACCAGCGAGCCGGTCCGCTGACCGCTCAGCCACCCCGGCCCGAGCGCCGCCGCCCGGTCGAGCAGCCGCCCGCGCAGTTCGGACTTCACGGCCGCACTCGCACGGTGAGCCGCGAGTTCGGTGAGCCACGCGACGACCGCTCGCCCCACGGCCACGGCGGCCAACAGCAGCAGGGGAGTGCGCAGTTCAGCGGCCGACTGCCCGTGCTGGAACGCTCCGACGACGATCTCGGCGACGAGCATCGCCTGGGCGATGACCAGCCCGGCACCCACGGCACCCAGCCCGACGACCGCCACGAGGAAGAGCCGGGTGGCGCGGGCGTACCGCAGAAGGCGTGGATCGATTGGTTTCACGTGAAACAGGCCCTTCGGTCCAGAGGGTGTGTTTCACGTGAAACACACCCTCGGCGGACTCAGTGCGAGGCGCCGGCAGCAGCGTCGGCAGCGAGGTGCTGCGTGCCGATCCGCTTGCGGAACACCCAGTAGGTCCAGCCCTGGTAGAGCAGGACGACCGGTGTGGCGATCACCGCCAGCCACGTCATGATCTTCAGGGTGTACGGGCTCGACGAGGCGTTGGTGACCGTCAGACTCCAGTTCCCGTCCAGCGTGGACGGCATGACATTCGGGAAGAGCGACAGGAAGAGCATCGCCACGGCGGCCACGATGGTGACGCCGGACAGCGTGAACGCCCATCCCTCGCGCCCGAGCTGGTTGGCCCCGAGGGCGGCCACCAGGGCGACGACGGCCACGACCAGGGCGATCAGGCTGGTGCCGTCACCGCTGTCGGCCTGGGTCCACAGCAGGAAGGCGAGCGCCACGACGGCCGCGACCAGCCCGACCCACCGGGCCAGCTTCCGTGCCCGCACCCGGATGTCCCCGACGGTCTTGAGCGCGGTGAACACCGCTCCGTGGAAGGTGAACAGCGTGAGCGTCACCAGACCGCCGAGCAGGGCGTAGGGGTTGAGCAGGTCCCCGACGCTGCCGGCGTACTCGAAGTGCCGGTCGATCTTCACACCCCGCACGATGTTCGCGAAGGCGACGCCCCACAGGAACGCCGGGAGCAGCGAGGTCCAGAAGATCGCCGTCTCCCAGTTCCGCTGCCAGGTCTCCTCCGGCCGCTTGGCCCGGTACTCGAAGGCGACACCCCGGACGATCAGGCAGACCAGGATGACGAGGAACGGCAGGTAGAAGCCGGAGAAGAGGGTGGCGTACCACTCCGGGAAGGCGGCGAAGGTCGCACCGCCCGCGGTGAGCAGCCACACCTCGTTGCCGTCCCAGACCGGGCCGATGGTGTTGATCAGCACTCGGCGCTCGGGCCGGTCGCGAGCCAGCAGCTTGGTGAGGATGCCGACTCCGAAGTCGAATCCCTCCAGGAAGAAGTAGCCGGTCCACAGGACGGCGATCAGGACGAACCAGACGTCGTGAAGTTCCATGGCTGTTCCCTCGGCCTAGTACGAGAAGGCCATCGGCTTGTCGGCGTCACTGGTGTCGCCGCCGATCTTCGTGGGCGGGTTGAGGTCGGCCTCGGTCAGTTCGGGCGGGCCGGCCTTGACGTACTTCGCGAGCAGCTTGACCTCGACGACGGCGAGGATCGCGTACAGCGCGGTGAAGACGGCCATCGAGGTGAGGACCTCGCCCTGGGAGACACCGGGGGAGACCGCGTCCCGGGTCCGCAGGACGCCGTAGACGACCCACGGCTGACGGCCCATCTCGGTGAAGATCCAGCCCCAGGAGTTGGCGATCAGCGGGAAGGCCATGGTCCAGGTCGCGATGCGCCAGAACCAGGGGCTGAGCGTGGGGCTGAGCGCCTGGTTCCTGAACAGCACCAGGTGCGGCACCTCGTCGTCGCCGACCCGCAGGTGCTGCGGCAGCAGGAACTTCTTGCGGGTGAGCCAGAGTCCGGCCAGGCCGATGGCGAAGGACGCCATGCCGAAGCCGATCATCCAGCGGAAGCCCCAGAAGGCGACCGGGATGTTGGGCCGGTAGTCACCGGGCCCGAACTTCTGCTGCTCGGCCTTGTTGACGTCGTTGATGCCGGGCACGTACGAGGTGAAGTCGTCGTTGGCCAGGAAGGACAGCAGGCCCGGGATCTCGATGGCCACGCTGTTGTGGCCCTTGTCCACGTCGCCGTAGGCGAAGATCGAGAACGGCGCCGGCTTCTGCCCGTCCCACAGCGCCTCGGCGGCGGCCATCTTCATCGGCTGCTGCTTGAACATCACCTTGCCGAGGGTGTCGCCGCTGACCGCGGTGAGCAGACCGGCGATGACCACGGTGACCAGGCCCAGCCGCAGCGAGGTCTTCATCTCGCGGATGTGCTTCCTGCGGGCCAGGTGGTAGGCGGAGATGCCCACCATGAAGGCGCCACCGGTCAGGAAGGCCGCGGAGAGGGTGTGGAAAGCCTGGCTGAGGGCGGTGTTCTGGGTCAGCACGGCCCAGAAGTCGGTCAGCTCGGCCCGCCCCTTCACCTTGTCGATCTTGTAGCCGACCGGGTGCTGCATCCAGGAGTTGGCCGCGAGGATGAAGTACGCCGACAGGATCGTGCCGATCGAGACCATCCAGATGCAGGCCAGGTGGATCTTCTTGGGCAGTTTGTCCCAGCCGAAGATCCACAGGCCGATGAAGGTGGACTCGAAGAAGAACGCGATCAGCGCCTCGAACGCGAGCGGGGCACCGAAGATGTCACCGACGAAGCGCGAGTAGTCCGACCAGTTCATGCCGAACTGGAACTCCTGCACGATGCCGGTGACCACGCCCATCGCGATGTTGATCAGGAAGAGCTTGCCCCAGAACTTCGTCGCCCTGAGGTACTTCTTCTTCTCCGTGCGCACCCAGGCCGTCTGCAGCCCGGCCGTGAGGGCGGCCAGGGAGATCGTCAGCGGAACGAACAGGAAGTGGTAGACGGTGGTGATGCCGAACTGCCAGCGCGCCAGTGTCTCGGGCGCCAAGGCCAGATCCACGTCGTCACTCTCCTTACTACGCCGTGATACAGCGGCGGTTTGCCCCGTTTGTTACACACATAAGGAGCAAACGGGATGCGCTTGTGAACGCGTTCACATTCACAAGCCATTATGACGCACTGATTTTCGGCCGCGGAAGGGGGGTCCGCCCTTCGCCTCCGCGTCAAGACCTTGGCAGCGACTTCAACATCTTGTTGAATTGCGCGCCATGCAGATACGCATTTCCTGGCCCGCGGGCAACATCACCGCGACCCTCGACGCAAGCACCCCGACCACACAGGCCCTCGCCAAGGCCCTCCCCCTCGCTTCGACCGCGCGCACCTGGGGCGAGGAGGTGTATTTCGACACAGGCGTCTCCGTTTCACGTGAAACGGACGCCCGGCAGGTCGTGGAACCGGGCACGGTCGCCTTCTGGACGGACGGCGACGCACTCGCCCTCCCCTACGGACCCACGCCGATCTCGCGAGGCGAGGAGTGCCGCCTCGCGAGCCCGTGCAACATCCTCGGCAGCGTGGACGGGGACGCCGGCCTCCTGGCGACCGTGCGGGCCGGCGACCCCATCCGGGTGGAGCTGATCGAGGAGTAGAGCCGAGCGCCGAGCTAGATCTCCTTGCGGAATCCCTCGGCCACCTTCAGGAAGATGTCGTTCGCCTCGGCCTCGCCCACCGTGACCCGCACACCCTCGCCCGGGAACGGCCGGATCACCACACCGTGCTCCTCACAGGCCTGCGCGAACGGGACCGTACGCTCCCCCAGCCGCAGCCACACGAAGTTGGCCTGCGTCTCCGGCACCGTCCAGCCCTGGGACCGCAGCGCGTCGACCACGCGTGTGCGCTCGCACACCAGCGAGCCGACCCGGCCCAGCAGCTCGTCCTCGGCCTGCAGCGAGGCGATCGCCGCGTCCTGCGCCAGCTGGCTCACCCCGAACGGCACCGCCGTCTTGCGCAGCGCCGCCGCCACCGGCTCGTGGGCGATCGCGAAACCGACGCGCAGCCCGGCCAGCCCGTACGCCTTGGAGAAGGTCCGCAGAACGCAGACGTTGGGCCGCTGCCGGTACAGCTCGACACCGTCGGGCACCTCGGTGTCACGGATGAACTCCCGGTAGGCCTCGTCCAGCACCACCAGCACGTCCTCGGGCACCCGGTCGAGGAACCGCTCCAGCTCGGCCCGCCGCACCACCGTGCCGGTCGGGTTGTTGGGGTTGCAGACGAAGATCAGTCGCGTCCGGTCGGTGATCGCGTCCGCCATCGCGTCCAGGTCGTGCACATCGCCCGGCGTCAGTGGCACCTGCACCGAGCGGGCGCCGCTGATCTGCGTGATGATCGGGTACGCCTCGAACGACCGCCAGGCGTAGATCACCTCGTCGCCGGGGCCGCTGGTGGCCTGGATCAGCTGCTGGGCGACTCCCACCGAACCGGTGCCGGTGGCCAGGTGGGAGAGGGGCACACCGAAGCGGTCGGACAGCTCGTTCATCAGTCCGGTGCAGGCCATGTCCGGGTAGCGGTTGAAGTCGCAGGCCGCCGCCGTCACGCTCTCCAGCACGCCGGGCAGCGGCGGGTACGGGTTCTCGTTGGAGGACAGCTTGTAGGCGACCGGGCCGCCGGTCGCGGCCGGCTTGCCCGGCTTGTAGGTGGGGATCCCCTCCAGCTCGGCGCGCAGCTTGGGGCTCGTCTCGCTCACCGCAGTCCTCCTCGCGACCACCGGCGGCCCGTCGACACCACCGGCTTCCAATACTCCTCACCTTAAGAGGATTCGGCCCCGCTGCGAACAGGTCCGGGGCACCCGGCAGCGCGGGGCACCGTCGCGGGGAGCGGTGGATCTCACATCGCCCACCGGCATCCAGGGCATGGCCGTACGAAGGCGTACGTTTCGGGGGGCGCGCCGTACATATATCTATGCGCCGGTGGCTTGCGCCGTGGCGCGCGTCCCTCGTGAAGGTGAGTTGAGACCTCTTCGAGACATCGGGCACTTGGCAGGCCCATCCGCGTCGACAAGTAACGTCTTACTATTGGATCGCTCAACTGCCTTACTTTCTAAGGCAGTTGACCTCCCTTGACCATGCAGAAACGTGCCTGTCAACGCGTGCATATGCGTCCGCACTACCCCACCACATGAGCCCTACTATCGGCTCGCCATGACAGCAGCAGGGAAGCACCAGGTGAGCCGCGCGGAAACCTCACGTCGAGGCAGTCGGCCGGGCCGTGCGGGCATCAGAGACGTTGCCGCCGCCGCCGGGGTCTCCATCACGACCGTGTCCGACGCCCTCAACGGCAAGGGCCGGCTCCCGGATGCCACCCGGCGCCATGTCCGCGAGGTGGCCGACCGGCTCGGGTACCGACCCTCGGCCGCCGCCCGCACCCTCCGTACCGGCAAGTCGGGACTGATCGGCCTGACCGTGACGACGTACGGGGATGAACCTTTCACCTTCACGGAGTTCGCGTACTTCGCCGAGATGGCCCGGGCCGCCACCTCGGCCGCGCTCGCCCGCGGCTACGCCCTCGTCATCCTGCCCGCGACCTCCCGCCACGACGTCTGGTCCAACGTCGCCCTGGACGGCACGGTCGTCATCGACCCCTCCGACCAGGACCCGGTGGTCAGCGAACTCGTCCGGCAGGGCCTGCCGGTCGTCTCCGACGGCCGCCCGGCCGGCTCGCTGCCCGTGACCGCCTGGGTCGACAACGACCACGAGGCCGCCGTCCTCGGCATCCTCGACCACCTCGCCGACGCCGGCGCCCGCCGCATCGGCCTGCTCACGGGCACCACGACGGACACCTACACCCACCTGTCGACCACCGCCTACCTGCGCTGGTGCGAACGCGTCGGCCAGGACCCGGTCTACGAGGCGTACCCGGCGCACGACCCGTGCGCGGGCGCCGTCGCCGCCGACCGGCTGCTCGCCCGCCCCGACCGGCCCGACGCGGTCTACGGCCTGTTCGACCCCAACGGCACCGACCTGCTCGCCGCCGCCCGCCGCTACGGCCTCCGCGTCCCGGACGACCTGCTGCTGGTCTGCTGCAGCGAGTCCACCGTGTACGCCAGCACCGAGCCGCCCATCAGCACGCTCTCCCTGAAGCCGCGCCGTATCGGCACCGCCGTCGTCCAGCTCCTCATCGACGCCATCGAGGGCGTCGAGTCCGATCAGCCGGTCGAGCAGGTGATACCGACGGAGCTGATCGTGCGCACCTCCTCCCAGCGGCGGCCCCCGCGCACGACGGTCAGCCCGCCGCGGACACCGGACGACACGTAGCGCCGCCGCCGCACCGGCCGCCCCGGGGAGACCCCGGCAGGTGCGGCGCGGACCGACCGGCGCGGCGCGCGGAGGACACGGGGGCGCACCCGGCCGGCCGGGCACCGGCAGGACGTGACATCGCCCGGCCGACGCTCCGATCGGCCGACAGCCGGTCGAACATCTGCCCAAACGGGGCGAAAGCCGCGGTGAACCGGAGTCTCGTTCCGATTCACCACCCCTGGGTCATCACACGGCGCGACGCGCATTCCTATGATGGGCCCACGACACCGCGGACCGCTGCGACCAGGCAGTCCGAAGCGGTGCAGATGCGGCGCGATGGTGGAGGGGTCTGATGACTCAGGGGGCCGGTCAGGGACCCGAGGCGGAGCGGACGGCGACGCTGCGCGACTTCCGGGTACCCGCGTACGTCCATGAGACCGGTCCGTACGTCCGCAGCATCCACCCCGGCGACGTCGTGCCGCCCGCCGACGAGGCGTACCCCGAGGGCTACACGCCCACCCAGCGCGACCTGCCCGTCATCAACCGCGGCGACACCGTCCAGGTCCCCGTCGAACCCGCCCCCGCGCCCGCCGCCCCGGCGCCGCAGCCCGCGCCCGGACCCGGGCCGCTCTACGTCGTCGGCGACGTCCACGGCTACCTGGACGAGCTGGTGGCCGCCCTGCAGGAGCAGGGGCTGATCGACGCCTCGGGCCAGTGGTGCGCCGGCACGACCCGGCTGTGGTTCCTCGGCGACTTCACCGACCGCGGCCCGGACGGCATCGGCGTCATCGACCTGGTCATGCGGCTGTCCGCCGAGGCCGCGGCGGCAGGCGGCTACTGCAAGGCCCTGATGGGCAACCACGAGCTGCTGCTGCTCGGCGCCAAGCGGTTCGGCGACACCCCCGTCAACTCCGGCGCGGGCACCGCCACCTTCCAGGCGGCCTGGCTGCTCAACGGCGGCCAGAAGACCGACATGGACCGCCTCCAGGACCACCACCTGCAGTGGATGGCCCGCCTCGACGCCGTCGAGGAGGTCGACGGCTATCTGCTGCTCCACTCCGACACCACCGCCTATCTCGACTACGGCGACTCCATCGAGGCGGTCAACGACACCGTCCGCGAGACGCTGACCCGCAACGACGCCGACGAGGTCTGGGACCTCTTCCGCAAGCTCACCAAGCGCTTCTCCTTCCGCGACGAGGGCGGCGCCGACGCCGTGCGCTCCCTCCTCGATACGTACGGCGGCACCCGGGTCGTTCACGGGCACAGCCCCATTCCCTACCTGCTCGGCGAGGTCGGCTCCGAGGACGGCGAGGAGAACAGCGGCCCGGTCGTCGAGGGACCGCACATCTACGCCGACGGGCTGGCCATCGCCATGGACGGCGGCGTGACCATGGCCGGAAAGCTGCTGGTCCAGCAACTGCCGCTGGACCTCTGACCGTTCGACGGGCAGGCGTTCCCCCGGCTGCCCGCGCGCAGGCGGAAACGCAATTTCCGGCAATCCCCTGTCGACGCGCGCCGTCACGGCTCTACCATCGGCTTATCCGTCGCAGGCTCCCCTCCGTTTCTGCCCGACGGCTCGCCGGCGTGCGAGTCCCAAGCCCTACGGAGCATCGGGGGATGCACATGAACAGCGTTCCGCAGCACCTGCAGAGCGAGGACCGCCAGGAATTCGAGCGGCTCCTCGATGAGGCGCTGCGCTCCGCACCGCACCGACCGGAACTGGCCGCCGTCGGCCAGCGGCTCAATATCGAACAACTGCGCACCATGGCACTCAGCGCCTCCGCCCTGATCACGGCGGCCGCGGCGGCCGAGTACCAGCACTACGTCACGCTCCGGGCCGAACTGCGCCAGCCGGCGCTGTCCGTTCCGCCCACCGCCGAGAACTCCGGCACGGTGGACCCCGGTTCGACCACCACGGGCCTCGCCGCCTCCCTCGGCGAAGCCGCCGAGAGCACCGGCGCGGGCGCCGTCGCGGTCGTCGCCGTCCTGGCTCCCGTCCTCTCCGGCACCGCCGCGGTGATCTTCCTACTCGTCGGCTACATCCTGAAGATGCTGGACCCCGGGCACACCCTCGCCCGGACCCTGCTCACCACCGGCTGGGTGTTCGGCGCCATCACCGCGGCGGCGATCCTCGTCGCCGCCGTCGGACTGCTGCTCACCGCCCTGCGCAACAGCACCCCGGCGGACGAGCGGGCCCGGGACGCGGCCCACGAGGAGCTGGCCAGGGCCCGGGAGGAGTGGCGGGACGCCCTGCTGGAGCGCGGCATCGTGCCCTTCCTCCAGGAGGCACTCACCGAGCCCGGCACGACCGCCGTGCCGCACCCGGCCCCGCCCGCGCCGACCGGCCGCATGCCGCGCCTGGGCTACGACCGTCCCGGCTTCAGCAGCCCCGACGACGGCACCGGCTCCGGCCGCCCCAGCTTCACCAGTCCCGACTACACGAGCCCGGACTTCGGCGGCCCCGAACACCAGCCCGAGTGACGAGCTCGACTCAGAGGATGCCGGCCTGACGGGCGGCAGTCATCCAAGCCGGGAACTCGGACAGAAGCCGGTCGTACAGTTCCGGGTCGGAGACCTTACTGATGTCGTCGACGGCGAAGAAGCCGACGTTGTCGACCCGTCGGCCCGGCATGGTGTCGAATCGCTCCAGCACGCCGTAGTTGGACCGTCCCATACCCACGAACTGCCAGAAGATCGGTTCCTCCACGGCTTCACGAAGCTCCCGCTCGATCTCCGCGTTGCGGTAGACGCCTCCGTCGGAGAAGAACAGCACGAGCGTGGGGGCAGTGGTCGGATGCTCACGAACGTACTGCCGGACCTGAGCGATGGCTTTCTGCTCCTCGTTCTGGATACCGACCGCCCGCATGTCCACCTGACCGGCTTGCAGTCCCTTCTTGGGTTTCCTGCTCCGGCCGAAGAGACTCAGCTCACCCACCCTGACGTGGAGCCGTAGCCATTCCGGGAGTTCCCCCAGGCGTAGATCAGGCAGTCGGGCCGCGTGCGAAGCGAACGTCCAGGCCTGCATCTCGCCGTCGTCGTCCAACTGTGCGGCGACCGCGGCCATGCGCTCCACCACGTCGGCCACCACGCCCTTCGAGTACAGGAAGGACATGGAGCCGGAAGCGTCGAGTACCAGGATGACGCGCGCCGTCACACCGGCGGCACCGTGCTTTCTGAGGCTGACCGCCACCTGCTCCTTGCGCAGGGACAGCCTCTTACGCATGTCCACGGGCAGTAGTTCCTCGCCCTTACCGGAGTGCGCGTCGAGTGTCGGCGCGGACTGGGCAGGCGGTGCCGGCGCGGGAGCCGGCGACAGACCGGGGGCGGCTGTGGCCGAGGCATCGTCGTCAACGGTGATCCCGAAGTCGGTGGCCAAGCCGGCAAGCCCGGCAGCATATCCCTGTCCGACCGCACGGAACTTCCACTGACCGCCTCGCACATAGAGCTCGCCACCGATGAGCGCCGTCTCCGTCGTGGCCTCCATGTCGAACCGGGCCAGTTCTCCCTGCGTGCCTGCGTCGAACAGCCTCAGGGTCAGTCCCGACATCTGCCCGAACGTCCCGCCGTCAGTGGACGCACACAGCACAATCCTTTCGACTTCCGGTTCCAGCGCGCGCAGATCCACCTCAAGCGTGTCCGTCGTGACGCCGGCACCCTTCTGCTTTCCGAGGTGCCTCACGGAGCCGGATGCATGCTGCGGTTGGTTGTAGAAGACGAAGTCACCGTCGCTGCGAACCCGTCCGTCACCACTGAGCAGCAGCGCCGAGGCATCGGCGTCCGGCGCTCCGGGTGTTTCGGACCAAGCAAGCTCAGCGCGCACCGCCCGGGAACCGATCGGAAGGTTGGCGCCCTTGCTCATTGATCTCGCTGTCATGCAGCAAGTCTGGGGCCGGCACGGGACGGACACCACCTCCTCGTCCCGGGGAGCGATGGTCCGGGGACCGGACCATCGCTCCCTGCTCCGTCAGTCGGCCAACGGCAGGTACACCCGGTTCCCGCCGGCCGCGAACTCCTTCGACTTCTGGAGCATCCCCTCGGCGATCTCCTCGGGTGAAGCCCCTTCAGCCGCCGCACCACCGAACCGCTCCGTGATGCTTTGGCTGATCTTCATGCTGCAGAACTTCGGGCCGCACATGGAGCAGAAGTGGGCCGTCTTTGCGGGCTCGGCGGGCAGGGTCTCGTCGTGGAACTCCCGTGCCGTGTCCGGGTCCAGAGCGAGGTTGAACTGGTCCTCCCACCGGAACTCGAAGCGGGCGTCGGACAGTGCGTCGTCCCACTCCTGCGCACCGGGGTGCCCCTTGGCGAGATCGGCGGCGTGTGCGGCGATCTTGTAGGTGATGACACCGGTCTTGACGTCGTCCCGGTTGGGCAGGCCCAGGTGCTCCTTGGGCGTGACGTAGCAGAGCATCGCCGTGCCCCACCAGGCGATCATCGCGGCACCGATGCCGGAGGTGATGTGGTCGTACGCCGGCGCGACGTCCGTGGTCAGCGGGCCGAGCGTATAGAACGGAGCTTCATCGCAGATCTCCTGCTGAAGGTCGATGTTCTCCTTGATCTTGTGCATCGGGACGTGTCCCGGGCCCTCGATCATGGTCTGTACGTCGAAACGCTTGGCGATCCGGTTGAGTTCCCCGAGCGTCCGCAACTCCGCGAACTGGGCCTCGTCGTTGGCGTCCGCGATCGACCCCGGCCGCAGGCCGTCGCCCAGCGAGTACGTGACGTCGTAGGCGGCGAGGATCTCGCACAGCTCCTCGAAGTTCTCGTACAGGAACGATTCCTTGTGGTGGGCCAGGCACCACGCGGCCATGATGGAGCCGCCCCGCGAGACGATGCCGGTCTTGCGGTTGGCGGTGAGCGGGACGTACGCCAGCCGGACGCCCGCGTGGACGGTCATGTAGTCCACGCCCTGCTCGGCCTGCTCGATGACGGTGTCCTTGTAGATCTCCCAGGTCAGCTCCTCGGCCCTGCCGTCGACCTTCTCCAAGGCCTGGTAGAGCGGCACCGTGCCGATGGGGACGGGGGAGTTGCGCAGGACCCACTCGCGGGTGGTGTGGATGTTGCGCCCGGTGGACAGGTCCATGACCGTGTCGGCGCCCCAGCGGGTCGCCCAGGTCATCTTCTCGACCTCCTCCTCGATGGAGGACGTCACCGCGGAGTTGCCGATGTTGGCGTTCACCTTCACCAGGAACCGCTTGCCGATGATCATCGGCTCGATCTCCGGGTGGTTGACGTTGGCCGGCAGCACGGCCCGGCCCGCCGCGATCTCCTCGCGGACCACTTCGGGCGAGACGTTCTCCCGGATGGCCACGTACTCCATCTCGGGCGTGATCTCGCCCCGGCGCGCGTACGCCAGCTGGGTCACCGCCTGGCCGTCGCGGCCCCGGCGCGGCTGGCGCGGACGTCCCGGGAAGACCGCGTCCAGATTGCGCAGCCCGCCACGCGGCGAGGTGTGCTTGATCCCGTCGTCCTCGGGACGGACCGGACGGCCCGCGTACTCCTCGGTGTCGCCGCGGGCGATGATCCAGTTGTCCCGCAGGGGCGGCAGGCCCCGGCGGACGTCCGTGTCGACGAGCGGATCGGTGTACGGGCCGGATGTGTCGTACAGCGTGACCGACTGCCCGTTGGTGAGGTGCACCTGACGGACCGGCACGCGCAGGTCGGGGCGCGAGCCCTCGACGTACGCCTTGTGCCAGCCGATGGACTTCCCGGCCTCCTGCGACTTCTCGTCCTGAACGGAGGCAGGCGTGCGTGCGTCCTTGTTGGTCATGAGACCTACTCCCTACGCCGGCATTACCCGGTAACAGGTTCGGCGGTCGACGCAGCGGTGTCCGTCTGCCGACGCTTCCTGTGGAACATCGGTTGTTCCACGTGAAACATCGCGTGTACGGAGGTCAGCGCCCTCTCAGCCCGGTGCTCCGAGCTCCCGCGTGTGCAAAGGTGCCTCCACGCTAGCGCCATGTGTGGCGCGGTGAACAGTGGGCCCCTACCGTTCTTGCGATGATCGGGTGGTGACCAGGATGGAGCAGTACCCCTATCAGCCGCCCGAGCCGCACCGCCGAGACGGCTCGGACAAGGGCGACGCACACGGCCATGGAGCCCATGAAGGCAGCCGTGATACCGCGCCTGGGCACGGTCATGCGCACGGCCACAGTCACAGTCACGGGCCCGCCGCCCCCGTGTCCCAACACCTGCGCAAGGTCATCGCGGCGATCCTGGTGCCCTTCACGGCGGCCGTCCTGGTCGGTCTCGTGGTGCTCTGGCCCGGATCGGCCCCGTCCCACAAGCGCTCGGGTGTCGGTTTCGACCGGCAGACCCAGCAGGCCACGGTGACCCGGGTCGTGGAGGTCAGCTGCAAGTCGGTGAACGCCGCCGGTGGCGCCCCGACCGGCGACACGTCCACCGCCGGGGGCGCGTCCGCACAGCAACAGGCCGGCGGTACCTGCAAGAAGGCGACCGTCCGCGTCGACACCGGCAAGGACAAGGGACGTACGTTCACCGAGATCGTGCAGCCGGACCAGACACGGCAGCTGCACCAGGGCGAGAAGGTCGTGGTCGCCTACGAGCCCTCGGCCCCCAGGGAGCTGCAGTACGCGGTGACCGATGTGGACCGGAAGTTCCCCATGGCGCTGCTCGCGGGCATCTTCGCGGTGGCCGTCGTCGTGGTGGGCCGGCTGCGCGGTGTCATGGCACTGGTCGCCCTGGCCGTGAGCTTCCTGGTGCTGACGCTGTTCATCCTGCCGGCGATCCTGGAGGGGGCGAACCCACTGGTGGTGGCCGTGGTGGGGTCCAGCGCCATCATGCTGATCGCCCTGTACATGTGCCACGGCCTGTCGGCGCGTACGTCCGTGGCCGTGCTCGGCACGCTGATCTCGCTCTTGCTGATCGGCGTGCTCGGCTCGCTCTTGATCGGCTGGGCGGCGCTGACCGGCAACACGGACGACAACACCGGCCTGATCCACGGTCTGTATCCGTCGATCGACATGAGCGGTCTGCTGCTGGCCGGTGTCATCATCGGTTCGCTCGGCGTGCTGGACGACGTGACGGTGACCCAGACGTCGGCCGTCTGGGAGCTGCACGAGGCGAACCCGTCGATGGGCTGGCGCGGCCTGTACCGGGCGGGTATCCGGATCGGCCGCGACCACATCGCGTCCGTGGTCAACACCCTCGTCCTCGCCTACGCCGGTGCCGCCCTGCCCCTGCTGCTGCTGTTCTCGATCGCGCAGAGCAGCGTCGGGACCGTGGCCAACAGCGAGCTGGTGGCGGAGGAGATCGTGCGCACGCTGGTGGGCTCGATCGGTCTGGTCGCCTCGGTCCCGGTCACCACCGCGCTGGCCGCCCTCGTCGTGTCGGCCGACCGGCCCGGACCGGCCTCGGCGGCACCCGCCGGGGCGCAGCCCGCGCCGGCACGGGGCGGCCGGGGCCGGCGCCGGAAGCGGTGAGCACGGAGGGCCGGGGAGGGTGCGTACGGTGGGGAGGCCCGCGGTGTCACCGGAAGGAGCCCGCTGCAGAAGCGTTCCTGCAAGGTTCCGTGCGGCATCGCGACGGGCCGCCACCCGTGCCGTAACGCTTCAGCCGGCGCTCTGCTCCTCGGCCAGGATGCGGTCCAGAGCCTCGTCGAGATGCGCGTCGAAGTCGGCGAGCGCACCCTCCTGACCGAGCGGCACGAGCTTGTCCGTGCGGTCCAGGAAGGCCACGAGCGGTGGCGCCGACGAGCGGAACAGGGCCTGGTCGCCGCCGACCTGAAGCCGGATCAGCACCTCGCCCAGCACCTCGGTATCGGTGGGGGCGATGTGCACATCCCCCTCCCCGCACGGACGGCCGACCCCGTCGATCAGCAGCTCTCGTCCGAAGGCCCAGGTCACCGGGGCGTCACCGGGCAGATGAAAAGTGAGCCGCACGGCATAGGGATCACTGGCCTCGTAGCGCAACTCCACTGGAATGCGGAAGGAGAGCTCCTCCGACACGAGAAAGCTCATCATGACTTCTGCCTGTACGGACTCGCGCATTGCCTACCCCGTCATATGACGTCGACTGGCCGGGATTGATCTCTCTGACAGTGGTCAAATCTTGCTGAACGTGCACGAGAGATCACAAGGAGTGAGTTTTCAGATACTGATAGAGAGGGTGAGTGCTCCCAAGTGCCGCCCGATCTCCGCCTGGAGCCGGTGGGCCGCGGGCAGCAGCCGGTCGGCCTGGTGGGCGGGGAGGGAGATGGCCATGGTGGCCGCGGTGGCGCCGACCGTGATCGGGACCGCCGCACAGACCGTCCCGACCGCGTACTCCTGACGCTCGACCACCGGTTCCATGCGCCGCGTCCGGGCCAGCCGCCGCAGCAGCGCGTCGTTGTCCCGCACGGTGTACGGCGTGACGGGCTGCACGGGATACCGGGCGAGGTGGTCGCGCCGCGCGTCCTCGTCCAACTGGGAGAGCAGGCACTGGCCGATGGCGTGGGCGTGGCCGGTCTCGCGGAAGTCCGCCCATTCCTCGACCGCGGGCGCCTGACGGGAGGCGGAGACGCACATGACGTCGATCTCGCCGTCCCGGTACATCGCGTAGTACATCGGTACACCGATGGAATCGCGCCAGTGCGCGAGTGTGTCGGCCACCGTGCTGCGACGTTTCTGCTGCGCTCCGCTGCGGCCCAGCCGCTCCGCGGCGTCACCGAGGAAGAACAGCCCCTTCTCGCGGCGCAGATAGCCCTCGTGGACCAGGGTGCGCAGCAGGTGGTACGTCGTGGGCAGCGCGAGGCCGGTCTCGCGGGCGAGTTGTTTGGCGGGGGCGCCGTACGCGTGGGCGGCGACGGTCTCCAGCAGGCGCATGGCGCGCTGGACGGATCCGATGAGCGTGGCGGGGGGCGCGGCGGTCACCGGGGACTCCGGGCGGACGGCGCAGGGCGGTGGTCCGGAGTGGTCCACGGACTGCGGGGCGCCGCCGGAGAGGCTCGCCGCGTGGGGCTGGCCGGGGACGGCCACGGAGGCCGGCCGCCGGACGGGGGACGCGCTGGAGCGCGGTGGGGCGGGGGGTGCGTGGGGTTCTGCCGGTGCGGTGTCAACCGTGGCCAAGGGTCACTCCCGAAGCGCGAGGGGGCAGCCCGTGCGGACGAGCACGGAGGGGGGTCTGCGCCACCCACGGGGCGGGACCCCGTGGGGAGTTCCGGACTTTAACCGTCCGCCACCGCGTGCAGACGGCTCCCGGCGAAACTTCCCTCCCCCGAGGGAACCGGTACTCCCGTCAAGGGTGACCGGCTCCCGCGCGCCTCACCAGTCGCTGCGGGACGCGGAGCTCGCCGTGAACTTGCGCACGACGTAGATCAGCCCGCCGACCAGGGCGACGAAGACCAGCGCCTTGAACAGCAGGCCGACGACGAAGACGACCGCGCTCGCTATCAGGCCGCCGAACACGACCAGGGCGATGATCGGCACCGCGACCCACTTCACCCACCACGGCAGCCCCGCGAAGATCTCTCGCATCGCCCTCGTCCTTTGCATCTCGTTCGTGTCGATGTTCCGTATTCGATGCTAGGGCCGCGGAGGGCCGTCGCGGGGGCCTCGCATCCCTTGCCGTCCCCTGACCTGTCCCCTAGGGAACCCTGAGCCAGGGCCTCACGCCTCGGGCGGAGAGAACACCACGAGCACCCTGAGGTCCTCGCTGATGTGGTGGAACTTGTGGGCGACTCCGGCGGGCACGTACACGACGCTGCCCCGCGCCACCTCGGTCGTCTCCAGACCGACCGTGATCGAGGCCCGGCCGCTGACCACGAAGTACACCTCGTCCTGACCGTGCGGCTTCTGCGGGTCGTGCTCGCCCGCGTTCAGCGCGTACAGCCCGACCGACATGTTCCGCTCACGCAGGAACTGCAGGTAGGCGCCCTCGTTGGCGGCGCGTTCCGCCTCCAGTTCGTCCAGCCGGAATGCCTTCATCGCCGCTGCCGCCCTCGCCTCACTGCTCGCTCTTGCTCCGGTCTGCCACGATCAGACACATGAAGAATTTCCTAGTCAAGACGATCGCCAACGCGGGCGCCCTGGCGGTCGCGGTGTGGCTGCTCGACAAGATCACCCTGACCGGTGACAGCACCGCCAAGAAGGCCGGCACGCTGATCGTCGTCGCGTTGATCTTCGGCCTGGTGAACTGGCTGGTCAAGCCGATCCTGAAGGTGCTCACCTTCCCGCTGTTCATCCTGACCCTGGGCCTGATCACCCTCGTCGTGAACGCGCTGATGCTGCTGCTGACCTCCTGGGTGTGCGGCAAGCTGCAGCTGAGTTTCCATGTGGAGGGATTCTGGACGGCCGTGCTCGGCGGTCTGATCGTCTCCGTCGTCTCCTGGGCGCTGCACATCGTCCTGCCCGACGAGGACTGACCACGCCATGAGCTACCGCGTCTGCTTCGTGTGCACCGGCAACATCTGCCGCTCCCCGATGGCCGAGTCCGTCTTCCGCGCGCGCGTGACGGAGGCCGGACTGGAGGACCTGGTGGCGGTCGACAGCGCCGGCACCGGCGGCTGGCACGAGGGCGAGCCGGCCGATCCGCGCACCGTCTCGGTACTGGAGGAGCACGGCTACGACAGCGAGCACACGGCCCGCCAGTTCCTGCCGTCGTGGTTCGCCCGGCTGGACCTCGTGATCGCCCTCGACACCGGCCACCTCAGGGCACTGCGCCGCCTGGCGCCCACCGAGGAGGACGCGCGCAAGATCCGGTTGCTCCGCTCCTTCGACCCCGCCGTCGGCGACGACCTCGACGTACCGGACCCGTACTACGGGGGCCGGGACGGCTTCGAGGAGTGTCTTGAGATGGTGGAGGCGGCGAGCACCGGTCTGCTCGCCGCAGTACGGGAAGAAGTGGAAGGACGGGCCGCATGAGCGACGCCACGAAGGACGAGGGCCGCACCGGCGACGGCACGCGCGCGGTACGGGCGGGGCTGCCCGAGCCGGTCAAGCACGAGCCGACCCTGCCCGGACCGGTGTTCGCGGCACACTTCCACCTGCCCGGCGAGGCGACGGGCTCGTACCTGTACGGCCGGGACGACAACCCGACCTGGACACTGCTGGAGCGGGCCGTCAGCGAGCTGGAGGCGCCCGGGCGGGAGGACGCCGAGACGCTGGTCTTCGCCTCCGGCATGGCGGCGATCTCCGCCGTGCTGTTCTCCCAGCTGCGCGCCGGGGACGCGGTCGTGCTGCCGTCCGACGGCTACCAGGTGCTGCCGCTGGTCGGCGCCCAGCTGGAGGCGTACGGCATCGAGGTGCGCACCGCGCCGACCGGCGGTGACGCCCAGCTGGAGGTGCTCGACGGGGCGCGGCTGCTGTGGATCGAGTCCCCGTCGAACCCCGGGCTCGACGTCTGCGACATCCGGCGGCTGGCGGAGGCGGCCCACGCGCGGGGCGCACTGGTGGCCGTCGACAACACCCTCGCCACCCCGCTCGGGCAGCGCCCGCTGGAGCTGGGCGCCGACTTCTCGGTGGCCAGCGGCACCAAGCAGCTCACCGGGCACGGCGATGTCCTGCTGGGCTACGTCACCGGCCGCGACGCCGAGGCGATGGCCGCCGTGCGCCGCTGGCGCAAGATCGTCGGTGCGATCTCCGGGCCCATGGAGGCCTGGCTCGCGCACCGGTCCATCGCCACGCTCCAGCTGCGCGTCGACCGGCAGAACGCCACCGCCCTCGCCGTCGCGCAGGCACTGCGACAGCGCCCCGAGGTCTCCGACCTGCGCTACCCGGGCCTGCCCGACGACCCTTCGCACAAGATCGCCTCGCAGCAGATGCGTCGCTACGGCTGCGTCGTCTCCTTCACCCTGCCCACGCGCGCGCGTGCCGAGCGTTTCCTCGCTGCCCTGCACCTGGTGGAGGACGCCACGAGCTTCGGCGGGGTACGGTCCACCGCCGAGCGCCGCCGCCGCTGGGGCGGGGACGCCGTCCCGGAGGGATTCGTCCGCATGTCCGTCGGCGCGGAGGACCCCGAGGACCTGGTGGCCGACGTACTGCGCGCCCTGGACGAGTCCGCCGGGTAAGCGCCTCCGTATCGGCGCACCGAATCCCCAGGACGGTCCGAGCCTCCCCCCTCGTGGCTCGGACCGTCTGCGGCCTTCGTGAGCGAAAGGCCGTGCGAACAAGGTTAGTTGACCCTGCGTCAATGTCCAGTCACTCGTCGCGAGCGCTGAGCCTGCCCGGGCCTTCGAAATTCACGGCCCAAGGCGCTCTGGCCGCCCTCGCGGAGCCGCCCCTTCCACCGTGCACGCGCCGCGGTCGTGTCGTGGCGCTTTGCGATGTTTCACGTGGAACCAGCCGGGCCACATTTCTCCCATGACCGTCCGACCCGTGGTCAAGCGCACCGCCCGTGCTGTTCTCCTGGACGGTGACGACCTGATCTTGATCAAGCGCACCAAGCCCGGAGTCGATCCCTACTGGGTCACCCCCGGTGGCGGAGTCGAGCCCGGGGATTCAACCGTCGTGGATGCCCTGCACCGGGAGGTGTACGAGGAACTCGGCGCCAAGATCACCGATGTGGTGCCGTGTTTCGTGGACACGGTGGAGCACATCGGTGAGGACGGCGGCGCCACCGGGGTGAAGGTGCAGCACTTTTTCGTGTGCCGGCTGGAGTCCATGGATCCGTCCCTGCGTCACGGTCCCGAAGTGGAAGAGCCGGCCGGCGAGTACGAGATCGTCCGCGTCCCGTTCACCCGTGTCGGTATCGCCTCCGTCCATCTCGTACCGCTGTCCCTGCGTCACTACCTCGACGGGAACATCGAGGGGGTACGCGCCATGCACGCTCCCGACCTCGGGTAGGACGTCCGTCGGCTACCGGGCCGGACCGATCAGCTCATAGGCGTCCCACAGGTCCCGTCCCGTATAGGAATGGGTCGCGAGTCCGGTCAGGTGGGCATCGGCATTGACCGCCACGGAAACCGGTACGACAGCGAACAGTTCTCTGTCCGACGACGAGTCGCCGTACGCCACACAGTCGGCCCGGGTCACGCCGAACTCCGCGCAGAGCCGGTCCGCGATGGTCACCTTGGCCGCGGCGGTGAGCGCCCCGGACGGGTCGACAGGCTGGGTGAACGGTACAGCCGGGAAACGGGAGCCGTGCGCCGCGTGGGCGCCCCAGTCGAGGAGGAGTTCCACGAAGAAGGAGGGCGAGAGGGACACCACCGCGCAGTATTCGCCCGCCTCGCGGATCTCCGCCCAGACCTCGCGGATTCGTGCCAGCCAGGGAGCCGCCTCGAACGCGGCCCGCACATGCGCCTCGGTCAGGTCCGCCCACAGGTCGTACACCTGTGCCGCGTACTCCGGCGGACCGATCCGTCCCTCCGCGATCGCGCGGTCCAGTGCCACCGTCTCGGCTTCCAGCCCCAACTGGCGGGAAATCTCCACGGGCGCGGTGGTGCCGTGCAGCAACGTGCCGTCGAGATCGAAGAGATGAAGTCTCGCCATGGCCCAGAGGCTAGTCGGCTGCCGATGTTTCACGTGAAACACCCACAGCTGTCCGGGAGCTGTCCGCCGGGCCACGAGATGGCCAAAAGCACCTGCGTCCGCACCGAAACGGGTGGACGGCGGGGGTGCCGGTCGGACAGCCTGACCTGCGTGCCGACACCTTCCCTCGCCGCTCTGCCCATCCGCCGCCTGACGCTTCGCGATCTCACCGCGTGCGCCGACCTGTCCGAAGACCGGGGGTGGCCACGCGAGGAACACAAGTGGGGTCTCCTCCTCTCGGCCGGGAAGGGCTTCGGTATCGATGACCCTGAAGGCGGTCTCGTCGCCGCGTGCGTGGTCACGGAGTACGGCGCCTGGCAGCGGCCGGATCTCGGCGCCATCGGCATGGTCCTGGTGGCCGGACGCCACGCCCGCCGTGGCGTGGGACGCCGCCTGATGCGGCATGTCCTGTCGGTCATGGGGACCACCCCGCTGACCCTGCACGCCACGCCGTACGGCCGGCCGCTCTACGAGGAGCTGGGCTTCAAGGTGACGGGCCGGGCCGAGATGCTGACGGGCCGCTTCACACCCGGCGGGCCGGATCCCTTCGTCGTCACGCGCGCCGCCACCGCGGAGGATCTGCCCGCGATCCTGCGCCTCGACGAGGAGGTGTTCGGCACCGACCGCACACCCCTCATCACCCGGCTGCCCGCCTTCGCCGATCAGCTGCGAGTGGCCGAGGAGGACGGCCGGCTCATCGGCTACACGGCCGCGTGGCCCAACATGGACACCCACGTCGTAGGCCCGCTGATCGCCCGGGACACAGGGACCGCCCAGGCACTCATCGCCTCGCTGGCGGCCCACACGGAACGGCCGTTGCGCACCGACATCGACGTGCGCCATGAAGAGCTGCTGGCCTGGGCGAAGGAGCGGGGGCTCGCCTCCGTCGCCTTCAACTCGGTGATGACCTACGGCATCACGGACCTGCCGGGTGACTGGACCCGGCGGTTCGCCCCGCTCACGGTCGCCGCGGGCTGAGCACTCCTACGACGCACGTCCGGCCCCGCCGCTCGAAGCGACGGGGCCGGCGTCATGAGGCCCGGGTTGTGGCTCAGGCGAGCGCCTGGACGGCCGCGGTGGCGAAGCCGTGGTCCTGCTCCGGCGCCCCGCCGCCGACGCCGATGGCGCCGATCAGCCGGCCGTCGCGGTGGACCGGGATACCGCCCGCGATGAACAGCAGGGGCCGGTCCAGGGCCGTCGGCAGCGTGTGGAAGAGACCACCGGGCTGGACGGCGTCGACGAGGTCGGCGGTGGGGGCGTTCAGCTGGAGGGCCGTGTAGGCCTTGCGGGTGCTGGTCTCGCCGGAGATCAGCACGGCCCGGTCGTCCCTGCGGAAGGCGAGCAGGTGGCCGCCGGCGTCCAGGACGGTGACGCTGACGGTGACTCCGGCGTCCTCGGCCGCCCGGCGGGCCGTGGCGACGAGCAGCTCGGCGTCCTCGGTGGTGAGCGGGGTGACGGCGGTGGTGCTCATGGAGCTGTCTCCTTGGATGGTGCGGTGGTGGGTGCTTTCCGTACCGGGGGACCCCGGGCACGGACATCTGTGCGTTACGGGTGGTGAGGCGCCCGCTCAGTGGTGGACGGGCGTCCGCTGCCCTGCCGGCGTCCCTGAGGCGACCACGGCGCCGCGTGCGCCGTCGCGGCGCTCCAGTGCGGCCGAGAGGAAGGCGAGGACCAGGGCGGCAGCGGCGAGCGCGGCACCGACCCAGTTGGGGGAGGTGTAGCCGAGGCCTGCCGCGATCACGAGGCCGCCGAGCCAGGCGGACAGGGCGTTGCCCAGGTTGAAGGCGCCGATGTTCACGGCCGAGGCGAGCGTCGGGGCGCCGTGCGCCTGGTCGAGGACACGCTTCTGCAGCGGCGGCACGGTGGCGAAGCCCAGGGCGCCGATCAGGGCGATGGTCACCGCGGCGGCGATCTTGTTGTGGGCGGTGAGCGTGAAGAGGGCCAGGACGACCGCCAGCGCGCCCAGGGACACGTACAGCATCGGCATCAGGGCGCGGTCGGCGAACTTGCCGCCGACGAGGTTGCCGCCGACCATGCCGAGGCCGAACAGGACCAGCAGCCAGGTGACCGAGCCGTCGGCGAACCCGGCGATGTGGGTCATCATCGGCGCGATGTAGGTGATGGCCGCGAAGACACCGCCGAAGCCGAGGACGGTCATCGCCATGGCGAGCAGGACCTGGGCGTTCTTGAAGGCGGCCAGCTCGTGCCGCAGGTGTACGCCCTCCGGCCGCGGCAGGTCGGGCACGAGCTTGGCGATACCGGCGAGACCGATGACACCGAGGCCGGCGACGACACCGAAGGTGACACGCCAGCCGGCGCTCTGCCCGACAAACGTGCCCAGCGGGACGCCGACGACGTTGGCGACGGTCAGGCCGGTGAACATCATGGCGATGGCGCCGGCCTTCTTCTCGGGCGCGACGAGTTCGGCCGCGACGACGGAGCCGATACCGAAGAAGGCGCCGTGGGCGAGCGAGGCGATCACGCGTCCGATCAGCATGACCGCGAAGGCCGGGGCAACGGCGGACACCAGGTTCCCGACGACGAACAGGCCCATCAGCAGCATCAGCATCCGCTTGCGCGGAACCTTGGTGCCGAGCACGGTCATCAGCGGGGCACCGATGACCACGCCGAGCGCATAGCCGGTCACGAGCAGCCCCGCCGTGGGGATGGAGACCCCGAAGTCGCCCGCGACCTCGGGCAGCAAGCCCATGATCACGAACTCGGTCGTTCCGATTCCGAAGGCCCCGATCGCGAGGGCCAGAAGCGCGAGAGGCATAGAGGGGTACACCCTTCCCAAACGATTGCAGGAGCGCTTTGCGTTCGTTCACAATAATTGCAGACGCGGGCTAAATGCAACCGCCGACTATTGCGGCGGTGCTCTACGCTTGATGCAGCCGCCCGGGACGGAGGAGAACCCCATGACAGCGACGGACCCCGCGCTCACTGCCCTCGCCCAGGGCTGGTGCGCCCTTTCTGCGCTGCACGGCAGGATCGAGGCGCACATCGAGCGCGCGCTGCAGGCCAAGCACGACCTGAGCGTGCGCGAGTACTCCCTGCTGGATGTGCTCAGCAGACAGCACGACGGCGAGGGCGGGCATCTGCAGATGAAGCAGGTCGCCGACGCGGTCGTGCTCAGCCAGAGCGCCACCACCCGCCTGGTGACCCGGCTGGAGGACCGCGGCCTGCTGGAGCGCTACCTGTGCCCCACCGACCGGCGCGGCATCTACACCAACGTCACCCCGGCGGGCCTGCGGCTGTTGGAGGAGGCGCGGCCCACCAACGACGCCGCGCTGCGTGAGGCCCTGGACGACGCCGCCCAGCATCCCGAGCTGGCCCCGCTGGTCCGTGTGGTGGAGTCCCTGAACGTGCCCGCGTAGGGTGCGGCGCATGGACGATCTTGAAATACGGGCCGCGACCACCGACGACCTGGCGGCGATCGTCGCCATGCTCGCGGACGACCCGCTCGGTGCCCAGCGCGAGTCCCCCGACGATCTGACGCCCTACGAGACGGCACTCGAGCGCCTCGCCGCCGACCCGAACCAGCATGTCGTCGTCGCCGTGCGCGCAGGCCGCGTGATCGGAACCCTCCAGCTCACGATCATCCCCGGGCTCTCCCACAAGGGGGCCACCCGCGCCCTCATCGAGGCCGTGCGCATCCACAGCGACGAGCGGGGCAGCGGGCTCGGCAGCCGGCTGATCGAGTGGGCGATCGACACCGCCCGGGCGCTCGACTGCAGCATGGTGCAGCTGACCTCCGACAAGACCCGCACCGATGCCCACCGCTTCTACGAGCGGCTGGGCTTCACGGCTTCCCACGAGGGCTTCAAGCTGCGGCTCTGACCGCGCCCCGAGCCGCCGGATCCGTCGCGGCCGGGGAGCGCAGTAAGGGGGCAGGGGCGCGTTTCACGTGAAACACACCCCTGGGCAGCCACGGGTCTAGCCGATGCCCCGCCACCCCTCCGGGTCCACACCGCCGGGCACCGGAGCCTCGGGGTCGTACGGCTGCCGGGTGAACACGAACGAGCCGAGATCGAGGTGGCTCACGGATCCGTCCGGACGCCGTACCGGCCGCAGCAACTCACCGGCGTAATAGCCCTCCAGGCCCGTCCAGGTGCCGTCGCCGTTCGCCCGGAAGCGGGCCTTGCGGCCGCCGGCGGCCAGTGGTGCCAGGGCGAGAAGACCGTCGGCGGTCGCGCACAGGCCGAAGGCGGAGGTGCCCCAGTACCACTGCCCCACCAGCTCCAGCACCGTCGGATCGGCCTCGCGCAGTGGCCGCCAGGGCTCCGGGATGCGCGGCTCCGCCTCCGCGACGATCCGGACGAGGTCGGCTCCCACGGCACCCAGCAGCGGTCCGCTGGTGCAGTTCGCCAGCACCACCGCGGCCACGTCGTCCTCCACGCTGATGGTCAGGTTCGCCAGGAAGCCGGGCAGGGAACCGGAGTGCCCGACGAGCAGCCGGCCGTCGCGGCGCTGGATCTGCAGGCCCAGGCCGTAGGTGACCCCGTCCAGCACGTCCGCGGCCTCGGCGGGCGCCGCCGGGGTGCGCATCTCCCGTACCGACTCTGCGCTCAGGACCCGGTCGTCCCCTCGGGCCAGAAACGCGGCGAACCGCGCGAGGTCCCCGGTGGTCGACCAGAGTTGGCCGGCCGGCGCCATCCGCCCCAGGTCCTCCAGCGGCTCGGGCAGGAGCGCGTCGGCCCACGGGTGCACGGCCCAGCCGCCCGCGTGCGGGGCAACCGGCTGCATGCTCGTCCGGTGCAGGCCGAGCGGCTCCAGGATCTCGGCGCGCAGCACCTCCTCCCACGGAGCACCGCGCAGCTCTTCCACCAGGGCGCCGAGCACGGTGTAGCCCGGGTTGGAGTAGTGGTGCCGTCGGCCGACGGGATGCAGCAGGGGCTGTTCCCCGAGCACATCGCTCAGCTCGGGCCGCAGGGATCCGGGCGTCCGCTCCCACCAGGGCGCGGGTGATTCGGCCGCCAATCCCGCGGTGTGCGCGAGGAGTTCCGCGATCGTCGCCTCCCCCACGCCGGTGCCCGGCAGATGCTTCTCCAGCGGATCGCCGAGATCGAGCACGCCCTCGTCGCGCAGCCGCATCACCAGGACGGCGGTGAAGGTCTTGGTGATGGACCCGATCCGGTACTGCACGGTCTCGTCCGGGCCGTGCCCGTCCACCGAGGTCCGCGCCCCGTGCCACACGGCCTGCCCGTCCCGTACGACGGCGGCGACCAGCGACGGAGCCCGTCCCTCGGTCTGCGCGACGGCGATCCGGTGCAGCAGGGCGCGGCGGGTGCCGGGGAGCAGCGCTTCCTGAGTTGTCGTCATGGGCCCAGTCCACCTGGTACGGAGGCGGGCGTCGAATCCATTTGCCGGGCACCTCCTGGGTGCCCGGCCGATCAGGTCTGGGCCATGTCCACGAAACGGGAGTAGTGGCCCTGGAACGCGACCGTGATGGTGGCCGTCGGTCCGTTTCGGTGCTTGGCGACGATCAGGTCGGCCTCGCCCGCTCGCGGGGACTCCTTCTCGTAGGCGTCCTCACGGTGCAGCAGGATGACCATGTCGGCGTCCTGCTCGATGGAGCCGGACTCACGCAGGTCGGAGACCATCGGCTTCTTGTCGGTGCGCTGCTCGGGGCCACGGTTGAGCTGGGAGAGCGCGATGACCGGGATCTCCAGCTCCTTCGCGAGCAGCTTGAGGTTACGGGACATGTCCGAGACCTCCTGCTGACGGCTCTCGGCGCGCTTGGAGCCGCCGGACTGCATCAGCTGGAGGTAGTCGATGACGACCAGCTTCAGGTCGTTGCGCTGCTTGAGGCGGCGGCACTTGGCCCGGATCTCCATCATCGACAGGTTCGGGGAGTCGTCGATGTAGAGCGGCGCGGCCGACACGTCCGGCATCCGGCGGGCCAGCCGCGTCCAGTCCTCGTCCGTCATCGTGCCGGACCGCATGTGGTGCAGGGCGACCCGGGCCTCGGCGGACAGCAGACGCATCGCGATCTCGTTGCGGCCCATTTCGAGGGAGAAGATGACGCTCGGCAGGTTGTGCTTGATGGAGGCGGCCCGCGCGAAGTCCAGGGCGAGGGTCGACTTACCCATGGCGGGTCGGGCCGCGATGACGATCATCTGACCCGGGTGGAGGCCGTTCGTCAGCGAGTCGAAGTCGGTGAACCCGGTGGGCACGCCGGTCATCTCGCCGCTGCGCGAGCCGATCGCCTCGATCTCGTCGAGGGCGCCCTCCATGATGTCGCCGAGCGGGAGGTAGTCCTCGCTGGTGCGCTGCTCGGTGACGGCGTAGATCTCGGCCTGGGCACTGTTGACGATCTCGTCCACGTCGCCGTCGGCCGCGTATCCCATCTGCGTGATGCGGGTGCCGGCTTCGACCAGGCGGCGCAGGACGGCCCGCTCGTGGACGATCTCCGCGTAGTACTCGGCGTTGGCCGCCGTCGGCACGGTCTGGACGAGGCTGTGCAGATACGCGGCGCCGCCGACCTTGTTGATCTCGCCGCGCTTGGTGAGTTCGGCCGCGATGGTGATCGGGTCGGCCGGCTCGCCCTTGGCGTAGACGTCCAGGATGGCCGTGTAGATCGTCTCGTGCGCGGGCTTGTAGAAGTCGTGGCCCTTGAGGATCTCGACGACGTCGGCGATGGCGTCCTTGGACAGCAGCATGCCACCCAGGACCGACTGCTCGGCGTCCAGGTCCTGCGGCGGGACCCGCTCGAAGGACGAACCTCCGCCGTCCCAGGCCCCGTTGTCCCGGCCCCGGTCGTGCTGCTCGTCACGACCCCGGCCGCCGTCACCGCGCCGACGGGAGGCCGGCAGACGATCACTGGGCCCGCTGTCGGCCCACGGATCGTCCAAGGGCTCGGAAATGCTCACCGAGCCACCTCCTCCCGTCCGCACGGCGGACCTCGCCGTGTCCTCTTTTGTACGGCACGACACTGACAACTGAGAGGCCCAACTCCGGTTCTCACGCGTCGGATTTGTGACGAATCTCCGACCGGAAGAAGAGCGCTTGCCGGGCCGGAGGAAGGAGCGGGCGCCGGACAACCGTAGGCCCGTCGGCACCGTCAGCCAATCTGGTTATCCACAGGCCATGTGGACGACGGCCCCGATGCTGTGGAGAACTCGGCGAAACCTGTGCACGACCCGGTGGAAAGCCCTGTGAACAAGCCCTCGATCTCCCGACCAACAAGCCTCTGACCTGCATCTTTACGATCCACCGGCTGTGCAGAGAAAAAACTTCCCCAGTCGGGCCAAGATCGCTTCGAACGGCACCCGAAAGGACACGTCCCCAGACCAAAAGTAAGGATCACAAGCCTGTTGCATCTCTTACCTGTGGACGATTACATTGATGCTCATGACACAGGCTCCAGAGATCCCCAAGGCCACCCGGCGGCAGCACGACCGAGAGATCGTCGCGCTGGCCGTCCCGGCCTTCGGCGCCCTGGTCGCCGAGCCTCTCTTCGTCATGGCGGACAGTGCGATCGTCGGCCATCTCGGCACCGCCCAGCTCGCCGGTCTCGGAGTCGCCTCCGCGCTGCTGACCACCGCCGTGAGCATCTTCGTCTTCCTCGCCTACGCCACCACTGCCGCCGTGGCCCGCCGCGTCGGCGCCGGTGATCTCCCGGCGGCCATCCGCCAGGGCATGGACGGCATCTGGCTGGCGCTGCTGCTCGGCCTCGCCGTCATCGCCGTCGTCCTGCCCCTGGCCCCCGGCATCGTGGACCTCTTCGGCGCCTCCGCCACCGCGGCCCCCTACGCCACCACGTACCTGCGGGTCTCTTCCCTGGGCATCCCCGCCATGCTCATCGTCCTGGCCGCGACCGGAGTACTGCGTGGTCTGCAGGACACCAGGACCCCGCTCTACGTCGCCGTCGCCGGCTTCGTCGCCAACGCCGCGCTCAACGCGGGACTGGTCTACGGCGCCGGGCTCGGCATCGCCGGCTCGGCCTGGGGCACGGTCATCGCCCAGTGCGGCATGGCCGCCGTCTATCTGACCGTCGTCGTCCGCGGAGCCCGTCGGCACGGCGCCTCCCTCCGGCCCGACGCCGCGGGTATCCGGGCCTCGGCCCAGGCCGGCGTTCCTCTCCTGGTGCGCACGCTCTCCCTGCGGGCGATTCTCATGATCGCCACGGCGGTCGCGGCACATCTCGGTGACGCCGACATCGCCGCGCACCAGATCGTCCTGTCCCTGTGGAGCCTGCTGGCCTTCGCCCTGGACGCGATCGCCATCGCGGGGCAGGCCATCATCGGCCGCTATCTCGGCGCGGACGATGCCCAGGGGGCACGCCAGGCCTGTCGGCGCATGATCCAGTGGGGCATCGCGACCGGTGCCGTACTGGGCCTGCTCGTGGTGGCCGCACGACCGATCTTCCTGCCGCTGTTCACCAGCGATTCCGGGGTGAAGGACGCCGCGCTGCCGGCCCTGCTGCTCGTGGCGCTCTCGCAGCCCGTCTGCGGGATCGTCTTCGTCCTGGACGGCGTCCTGATGGGCGCGGGTGACGGTCCCTATCTGGCCTGGGCCATGGTCGTCACCCTGGCGGTGTTCGCCCCGGTGGCCCTGCTCGTCCCCACCCTCGGCGGCGGCCTCACCGCACTCTGGGCAGCCATGACGTTGATGATGACGATCCGCATGCTGACCCTGTGGCTGCGGTCCCGCTCCGGCCGCTGGATCGTGACGGGCGCGACCCGCTGACCGTTTCACGTGAAACATGCCCCCGGCCATGGAAAAGGGGCCGCACCCTGAAGGGTGCGGCCCCTTTCACCGGCTCAAGCGAGCACAGCGATCACGCGGCGTCAGGCCGCGACGACCTCGATGTTGACCTTGGCGGCCACCTCGGGGTGCAGACGCACGGACGTCTCATGGGCGCCCAGGGTCTTGATCGGAGCGGACAGCTCGATGCGGCGCTTGTCCACCTCGGGGCCACCGGAAGCCTTGATCGCGGACGCGATGTCGGCCGGGGTGACGGAACCGAAGAGACGGCCGGAGTCGCCGGAGCGGACGGCCAGACGGACCTTCACGCCCTCGAGCTGGGCCTTGACCTGGTTGGCCTGCTCGATGGTCTGGATCTCGTGGATCTTGCGAGCACGACGGATCTGCTCGACGTCCTTCTCGCCACCCTTGGTCCAGCGGATAGCGAACTTCCGCGGGATCAGGTAGTTGCGAGCGTAACCGTCCTTGACGTCCACGACGTCGCCCGCGGCACCGAGGCCGGAGACCTCGTGGGTGAGGATGATCTTCATGAGTCGGTCACCCTTCCCTTAGCGCGCGGTGGACGTGTAGGGCAGCAGCGCCATCTCACGGCTGTTCTTCACGGCCGTGGCGACGTCACGCTGGTGCTGCGTGCAGTTGCCGGTCACGCGGCGGGCACGGATCTTGCCGCGGTCGGAAATGAACTTCCGCAGCATGTTCGTGTCCTTGTAGTCCACGTACGTGACCTTGTCCTTGCAGAAAGCGCAGACCTTCTTCTTCGGCTTGCGCACAGGCGGCTTCGCCATGGTGTTTCTCCTGTGTGATCAAGAAGTTGGGGTACGACCCACCCTTGGTCCGAGGACCTAGAAGGGGGGCTCGTCCGAGTAGCCGCCACCGCCGCCGGAGCCGCCGCCCCAGCCGCCGCCACCCTGGTTGCCACCGGCGGGAGCGCCGGTCGCCCACGGGTCGTCGGCCGGAGCGCCGCCGCCCTGCTGGCCGCCACCGGGGCCTCCGCCCCAGCCGCCGCCCTGCTGGCCGCCACCGCCGCCGTAACCGCCCTGGCCACCGCGAGCGCCACCGGCGGTCTTGGTGACCTTGGCCGTGGCGTTGCGCAGGCTGGGGCCGACTTCCTCGACGTCCAGCTCGTAGACCGTGCGCTTGACGCCCTCGCGGTCCTCGTAGGACCGCTGCTTCAGCCGGCCCTGCACGATGACGCGCATGCCTCGCTGGAGCGACTCGGCGACGTTCTCCGCCGCCTGGCGCCAGACCGAGCAGGTCAGGAACAGGCTCTCGCCGTCCTTCCACTCGTTCGTCTGGCGGTCGAAGGTGCGGGGAGTGGACGCGACGCGGAACTTCGCGACCGCCGCACCGGACGGGGTGAAGCGCAGCTCGGGGTCGTCGACAAGATTGCCGATGACCGTGATGACGGTCTCGCCTGCCATGGGGGAACCTCTCGGCGGGTTTGCTGCTCTGGCTGCTTGGTTGCTACTCGAATCCCGAGATCAGCTGAGCGGAAGGGCTCAGTGGGTCTCGGGGCGGAGGACCTTGGTCCGGAGGACCGACTCGTTCAGGTTCATCTGGCGGTCGAGCTCCTTGACGACCGCAGGCTCGGCCTGCAGGTCGATGACCGAGTAGATGCCCTCGGGCTTCTTCTTGATCTCGTAGGCGAGACGACGACGGCCCCAGGTGTCGACCTTCTCAACCTTGCCGCCGCCGTCACGGACGACGGACAGGAAGTTCTCGATCAGCGGGGAGACAGCGCGCTCCTCGAGATCGGGGTCGAGGATGACCATCACCTCGTAGTGACGCATGTGGAACCCACCTCCTTTGGACTCAGCGGCCACGGTCGTTCCGTGGCAGGAGGGTTGTGATGCGTACGCAACGGTATCGGCCGCCACTGACAATCGGGCTCCCTCAGGGGAGCCGGGCAGTGTGACCCGGTCGGGTCGGGGCAGACACCAGTGCAGACGGTACAGACTACCCGCACACCCGCTTCCGGTTGAAATCCGGTCCCGGGGGCCGACAATCTGTACACATCGGGTGTGTGCGGCGCTACGATGCGCCGCCTTCCGCAGGAGGTGCCCATGGCACAGGCATTGCAGCCCAACACCGCCGGATCCCTCTTCGCCACGGACGGCAAGCGCCATCCGCTGCAGGACGCCCTGATGGCGGTGACGTTCGCCCTGGGCCTGCTGTCCTTCATCACGTCCTTCTTCCACAGCCTCCACCTGCTGACCTCGTGGACGGGCCTGGTGGCGCTGGCCACGGGCGTCTACGGACAGTGGGTCTCGGTGACCACGCGACAGCGGTTCTTCCTCATCCTGGGACTCGGCGCCGCGGGGATCGGTTTCCTGATCGGCATGGCCCACGGCGGCCTCTTCGGCGGTCTCATCGGCTGACTTCGCCGGGGTTGAGGCCCCTACGCCCAGTCGGGGCGCTCGCAAGGCGCAGTAGGCTTCGGCGCGAGAGCCGGAGCCCCTGTACCCATGGGGACACACCAGCCCGAGGAGCGCCCCGAATGAGCCTGACCCTGAGGACCATCAGTCGCGAGCAGCATCTGGCATTCATCCAGAGCCTGCCGGCGGCGAGCCACATGCAGGTCCCGGCCTGGGCAGATGTGAAGGCGGAGTGGCGCTCGGAGAACCTCGGCTGGTTCGACAAGAGCGGCCAGCTGGTCGGCGTGGGCCTGGTCCTCTACCGCCAGCTGCCCAAGATCAAGCGCTACCTCGCCTATCTGCCCGAGGGCCCGGTCATCAACTGGTACGCGCCGAACCTGGACGACTGGATCCAGCCGATGCTGGCGCACCTGAAGCAGCAGGGTGCCTTCTCGGTGAAGATGGGCCCGCCGGTGATCATCCGCCGCTGGAACGCGGACACCATCAAGAGGGGCATCCAGGACCCGGACATCAAGCGGCTGCGCGACCTGGAGGCCGACTTCATCGAGCCGCGCGCCTTCGAGGTGGCCGACAAGCTGCGCCGCATGGGCTGGCAGCAGGGCGAGGACGGCGGCGCCGGCTTCGGCGACGTGCAGCCCCGCTACGTGTACCAGGTGCCGCTGGCCAACCGCTCCCTGGAAGAGGTCCACAAGAACTTCAACCAGCTGTGGCGACGCAACATCAAGAAGGCCGAGAAGGCCGGCGTCGAGGTCGTCCAGGGCGGCTACCAGGACCTGGCCGAGTGGCAGCGGCTGTACGAGATCACGGCCGTCCGTGACCACTTCCGGCCCCGCCCGCTGTCGTACTTCCAGCGCATGTGGACGGCCCTCAACACCGAGGACCCCAACCGCATGCGGCTGTACTTCGCCCGGCACAACGGCGTGAACCTGTCCGCGGCGACGATGCTGATCGTCGGCGGTCACGTCTGGTACTCCTACGGCGCCTCCGACAACATCGGCCGCGAGGTCCGCCCGTCGAACGCGATGCAGTGGCGGATGCTGCGCGACGCCTACGCGCTCGGCGCCACCGTCTACGACCTGCGCGGCATCTCCGACTCGCTGGACGAGACCGACCACCTCTTCGGCCTGATCCAGTTCAAGGTCGGCACCGGCGGCCAGGCCGCCGAGTACCTCGGCGAGTGGGACTTCCCGCTGAACAAGCTGCTCCACAAGGCGCTCGACATCTACATGTCGCGCCGTTGAGCCACGCAGGCGTTTGATTCCATAGCCTTCACAGCTCACACACCTCTGATCCACCGCAGCCACGAGAAAGGTTCCGGGTCCGGCCATGGCGCTCACGCTCTACGTCGACACCGCGCGCTGGCGGGCGCACCACAAGCACGTGCAGGAGCAGTTCCCGGGACTCGTCCCGGTCTGCAAGGGCAACGGCTACGGCTTCGGGCACGAACGGCTGTCGGAGGAGGCCACGCGGCTCGGTGCCGACCTGCTCGCCGTCGGCACGACCTACGAGGCCGCACGCATCAAGGACTTCTTCAGCGGTGACCTGCTGGTCCTGACGCCCTACCGGCGCGGCGAGGAGCCGGTCCCGCTGCCCGACCGGGTCGTCCGCTCGGTGTCGTCCATCGACGGCGTGTACGGCCTCGTGGGCGCCCGTGTGGTGATCGAGGTGATGTCCTCGATGAAGCGGCACGGCATCAGCGAGCACGACCTGCCGCAGCTGCACCAGGCCATAGAGAACGTCCGGCTGGAGGGCTTCGCCATCCACCTGCCGCTGGACCGCACCGACGGCTCGGACGCCGTCGAGGAGGTCATCGGCTGGATGGACCGGCTGCGCGCGGCACGGCTGCCGCTGCACACGATGTTCGTCAGCCACCTCAAGGCGGACGATCTGGCCCGGCTCCAGCAGCAGTTCCCGCAGACCCGGTTCCGCGCGCGCATCGGCACGCGGCTGTGGCTGGGGGACCACGACGCCACGGAGTACCGCGGTGCCGTCCTGGACGTCACGCGCGTGGCGAAGGGCGACCGGTTCGGCTACCGGCAGCAGAAGGCGGCCTCGGACGGCTTCCTGGTGGTCGTGGCGGGCGGTACGTCGCACGGGGTGGGCCTGGAGGCCCCGAAGGCCCTGCACGGCGTCATGCCGCGCGCCAAGGGCGTCGCCCGCGCCGGTCTCGCGACGGTCAACCGGAACCTTTCCCCGTTCGTCTGGGGCGGCAAGCAGCGCTGGTTCGCCGAGCCGCCGCACATGCAGGTGTCGATCCTGTTCGTGCCCTCGGACGCCCCCGAGCCCCAGGTCGGCGACGAGCTGGTGGCCCATCTGCGGCACACCACGACCCAGTTCGACCGCCTCGTGGACCGCTGAGCCCGTCCAGGACAGCGAGAAGGGGGGCGACCGGGCGGCCCGCGTCGGGCATGAGGGTGGGGAGGCGACGGGGCCCCCCGCGGGGTCGGGCTGGCGCACCTGTCTGTGGGGGTGGACTTGTGTGGTGATT